>JBAXDX010000045.1:0-22275 GCA_037140715.1 Ignavibacteria bacterium | reverse complement strand
GTAACAACAGCGGTTGCAAACGGAGATCTGAACAGAAAAATTACCGTTGACGCAAGAGGCGAAATTCTTCAGCTTAAAAATACTATCAATACAATGGTTGACCAGTTGAATTCTTTTGCCGGAGAAGTAACCCGTGTTGCACGCGAGGTAGGTACGGACGGTAAATTAGGCGGACAGGCGCTGGTTAAAGGCGTTGCAGGTACCTGGAAAGATTTAACTGATAATGTAAACTTTATGGCTACCAATCTTACGGATCAGGTACGTAATATCGCTCTTGTAACAACAGCGGTTGCAAACGGAGATCTGAACAGAAAAATTACCGTTGACGCAAAAGGTGAAATTCTTGAGCTGAAAGAAACAATTAATTCGATGGTTGACCAGTTGAATTCGTTTGTCGCAGAAGTAACCCGTGTTGCACGTGAGGTAGGCACCGAAGGAAAACTTGGCGGGCAGGCGCAGGTGCGCGGCGTTGCAGGTACCTGGAAGGACTTAACGGATAATGTAAATCTGATGGCAGGCAATCTTACCGATCAGGTGCGCGGTATCGCTAAGGTTGTTACCTCGGTTGCCAACGGAGACCTGCGACAAAAACTTACAGTTTCGGCTAAAGGCGAAATTGCTTCTCTTTCCGATACAATTAATAATATGATTGACACACTCGATACTTTCTCCGAACAGGTAATTGGTGTTGCAAAAGAAGTTGGTGTTGAAGGCAGGCTTGGCGGGCAGGCAAACGTGCCGGGTACGGCGGGTACCTGGAAAGCACTTACTGATAATGTAAACCAGTTGGCAGCTAATCTTACAACACAAATCCGAGCTATTGCAGAGATTGCAACTTCAGTTATAAAAGGAGACCTGAGCAGAACTATTATGGTTGCAGCTAAAGGCGAGGTTGAAGAATTAAGGCTGAACCTTAATGAAATGATCCGCAATCTTAGCGAAACCACACAGCGCAACACAGAACAGGACTGGCTGAAAACCAACCTTGCCAAATTTACGCGTATGCTGCAGGGGCAGCGTGACATGGCAACCGTTTCTCAACAACTGCTTTCCGAACTTTGTCCTCTCGTTAACGCCCAGCATGGCATATTCTATAACAGGGAAGTGCTCTCGGACGAATCCGCAGTTGGGATTCAGGACCGCAGGCTCAGACTGCTTTCGAGCTATGCTTACAAAGAAAGAAAGAACCTCTCTTCTTCTTATAAAATAGGCGAAGGTTTGGTCGGGCAGGCCGCTTACGAAAAACAGAGAATTATGGTTACTAACGTTCCTCATGACTATATTCAAATTACTTCGGGATTAGGCGAAGGAACGCCGCTGAATATTATTGAACTGCCCGTCCTTTTTGAAGGACAGGTTAAAGCGGTTATCGAGCTGGCTTCATTCAGTTTGTTCAGCATAATTCATCAGATGTTCTTAGATCAACTGATGGACAGCCTTGGCATTGTACTCAATACTATAGAGGCAAACACAAGAACAGAAGGCCTCCTGCAGACATCCCAGGCTCTTGCGGAGGAATTGCAGAGCCAGCAGAAAGAGTTACAACAGACCAACGAATCTCTGGAAGAAAAAGCAAAGCTACTTTCTGAACAGAAAGCCGAAGTTGAGATTAAAAACCGCGAAGTCGGGCAGGCTAAAATTGCACTGGAAGAAAAAGCCGAACAACTTGCACTTACTTCAAAATACAAATCCGAGTTCCTCGCGAATATGTCGCACGAACTTAGAACTCCGCTTAACAGTTTGCTCATCCTTTCTAAACAGCTTTCTGATAACCACGAACAACATCTTTCCGAGAAAGAAATTCAATACGCGGATACAATTAATTCATCCGGCATCGATCTGCTTAATCTTATCAATGATATTCTGGATCTCTCCAAGATAGAGAGCGGAACTGTTTCGGTTGAACTGAGTGATTTGCCTCTCATTGAAGTAAAATCACAGATAATCCAAACATTTTCTCATGTAGCTGAGATGAAGGAACTTGAATTCGATGTAGAGATTTCTCATGACTCTCCTAATCTGATATCAACAGACGGGCAGCGCTTAATGCAGGTAATGAAGAACCTTCTTTCAAATGCATTTAAATTTACCGAAAAAGGAAGCGTTACCGTTAAAATAGAGTCGGCTGTAAGCGGCTGGAGTTACGACAGGGTATCACTTAACCGGGCGCGGCAGGTCATAGCGTTTTCCGTAAAAGATACAG
The DNA here is from genome assembly GCA_037140715.1 of Ignavibacteria bacterium. Classification (GTDB taxonomy): domain Bacteria; phylum Bacteroidota; class Ignavibacteria; order Ignavibacteriales; family SURF-24; genus JAUZPB01. The sequence goes on along the minus strand of JBAXDX010000045.1, from coordinate 20,072 downwards.
GTATTGGCATTCCGTTAAAGAACCAGAAAATTATTTTTGAAGCGTTCCAGCAGGCTGACGGAAGTACAAGCCGTAAATATGGCGGAACCGGTTTAGGGCTTTCAATCAGCCGTGAGATCGCAATACTTTTAGGCGGTCAGCTTAAAGTAACGAGCAGTAAAGTCAATGAAGGAAGCGTTTTTACGCTCTACCTTCCCGTAAATTATTCACATGGCACAAAGAAACAGCGCGAAGACCCGGTTGGCTGGTCTGATTTTTCAAAACCATTTTTTGAAAGAGACATAACCGGCGATGAAGACTCTTTAGTACAAGCGGGGGTAAAACCTCCGCTATATAAAAGAATAACACCGGTAATAGAAACTAAACTTGACGATGACCGCAATTTAATTGAACCGGGAGATAAAGTCATTCTTATTGCCGAAGACGATTTGCAGTTTGCCTCTATACTATATGATGTTGCTCGTAGTAATAATTTCAAAGCAGTTCTTTGCCCGATGGGTAATGATGTTATTGATATGGTTCACCGATATAAACCGGATGCCATAACGCTCGATATAAACTTTCCTGATCTGGATGGATGGACGATCTTAGACCGTCTAAAGTTAGACTTCGAAACAAGGCATATCCCCGTTCAAATAATTTCTGTCGAAGAAGACAGCGCCCGCGGTTTGCACCGGGGTGCTTTTGGTTACTTTATCAAGCCGGTTACAAAAGAAGTGCTGGAAAAAGCTTTCGCACAGATTGCAGATTATATCCAGCGCCCCAAAAAATTATTAGTTGTCGAGGATAACGCAACAGACAGAGACTATATAGTGGAACTAATTGGCAATAGCGACGTTGAAGTTATAACTGCGGAAAATGGCAGGCAGGCGATAGAACTTCTGCATAAACATAAATTTGATTGTATAGTGCTCGACCTTATTCTGCCTGTTATGAGCGGAATGGAGATGATTGAAGAAATGCAGAGCGACAAAGAGTTTTCCCAAATACCGGTTATTGTTTTTACTGGGAAAGATTTAACTAAAAAAGAGGCGGCTTTCTTAAAGAAAATGTCTTCCAGCGTCATTCTGAAAGACGCACGGAACCCGGAACGGCTTGTAGATGAGACTTCTCTTTTCCTGCACAGAGTTACATCAAAACTGCCCGATGATAAACGGAAGATGATTAAAAAACTTTATGAGGAGGACTCTTCCTTAATCGGCAGGAAAGTTTTGATTGTTGATGATGATATGAGGAACATCTTTGCTCTTACAAGCGCGCTTGAACAGCATGGCATTGTTGTCGCCAGTACTGAAAATGGAAAGGACGCGGTTCAATTTGTTAATAATAATGCGGATATTGACGCCGTGCTGATGGATATTATGATGCCGGAAATGGACGGCTATGAAACTACAAGAATTATTCGTAAAAATACCGGTTATAGGAAGCTCCCAATTATTGCGCTTACGGCAAAAGCTATGAGAGGCGACCGCGAAAAATGTATTGAAGCCGGCGCTTCTGATTACATTGCCAAACCTGTGAATGTTGATCAGCTTCTTTCCCTGCTCAGGGTATGGCTGTATGACAGGAAATAGAGGCGGAAAACCATAATTTGATTTAGATTTGTGGTCCTCCGGACATTCGATATAAAAATCAATAAGTGACAGTTATAAAGGCAATGGAAATTTATGATTCTTTCTGTTTTTCGATAGAACAAAGAGACTGAAATGAATAGCGTAAAAATCGAAGAAATAGAATTAAAGCTGCTTCTGGAAGGGATATACCAGATGTATGACTACGATTTTAGAGATTATTCGCCGGCATCTATAAAACGGCGTGTCCATAAATGTATGGGTTATCTCGGTGTGAAATCTGTTTCGGCGCTTCAGGACAAAGTTCTTCATGAAAAGAAATCTTTTGGCAGATTCCTTGAGACAGTTTCTGTTAATGTTACTTCAATGTTCCGCGATCCTGATTTTTTTCTGGCAGTACGGCAGTCAGTTTTTCCGATGCTGACGGAGCTTCCGTTCATTCGTATATGGCATGCCGGATGCGCGGCCGGCGAAGAAGTCTATTCTATGGCAATTATGCTGAAAGAAGAAAATCTTTATGATAAAGTTCGTATTTATGCCACGGATATGAATGAGTCCGCTTTAGAAACAGCCAGGAATGGAATTTATTCGCTGTATAGAATGCAGGATTACGCCGTTGCTTATCAGAAAGCCGGAGGCAGATTTGATTTCTCGCAATATTTCAGAGCTAAATATGATAATATAATTATGAATAAGGAGCTTAATACAAATATAGTGTGGGCGCGGCATAATCTGGCGACCGATGGTTCATTTAATGAGTTTGATATTATTATTTGTAGAAATGTGATGATCTATTTCGATAAACAGCTTCAGGAACGCGTGTATAAGTTATTTACCAACAGCCTTACAATTGGTGGCATACTCGGACTTGGTAAAAAAGAAACTATTAAATCATCAGATTCCCGGAATAATTATGCGGAGCTTGATGCACATGTAAAATTGTACAAGAGAATTTTAAGTAAGCAATAGTATGGGGATCCTACTGGGCAATAAAAAACCCTCAAATTCTTGCGAATAAGAGGGTTGTAAGTGACCCCAAGGGGATTCGAACCCCTATTGACGCCGTGAAAGGGCGCTATCCTAACCATTAGATGATGGGGCCGGCAAAACTTCAAGAACTAAGGGTGAGCGATGGGACTTGAACCCACGACCCTCAGGGCCACAACCTGATGCTCTAACCAAACTGAGCTACGCTCACCATGAAGACGCTTGTGCGCCCGAGTGGACTCGAACCACTAACCCTCAGCTTAGAAGGCTGATGCTCTATCCGATTGAGCTACGGGTGCAACTGTTTAAGTTCTGAATTCCTGGCTTTGAGTTTTTATTAGTATTTTTTCAAATCTCTATGACAAATTACTAAAATTAACTCATAACTCAAAAGTCGGGGCGGCAAGATTCGAACTTGCGACCTCCTGCTCCCAAAGCAGGCGCGATAACCGGACTACGCTACGCCCCGGGTTAGTTTCAATCTCTAAAGAACAACATAATAACCAGAAATCAGACTTCTAATCTATCATTTATTTGTCTTTAAGTCAATTATATTTTTTGGGTAAGATTATCTTTTGACTATTTTTATTTGTAATTTTACATTAATTATTACCTTCTCAACATTATTGCCAAATGCCAGTTTCTTTTTTTATAGCAAACAGATATACTCTTTCAAAGAAAAACTCCAGATTCATTTCTCTTATTTCAGTTATTTCCATTACCGGTATTGCAATCGGAGTGGCTACGCTTATTATTGCCCTGACTGTTATAAAAGGATTTGAACAAACAATCTCCGATAAACTTATACAATTAAACTCTCATATTCAAATTGCTACGTTTAGCAACCGAACGCTACCGGATTATAAAACAATCCTTCCTGCACTTAATCGTAAACTTCAGCCCTGCGTTACCGGCATATCTCCCTACGCGCTTGGACTTGCTATAATAAAGTCAAAAAATAATACTGAGGGAACTACGGTAAAGGGTATTTTGCCTGAGTATGATATTTATAATCTGAAGAAATATATTGTAGAGGGCAAATTGTCATTTGACTATAAGAGTGATATGCCACCAATTTCTGTCGGGCGGAAGCTTGCAGATAAACTGTTCGTTAAAACCGGAGATAAGATTACTATTTTTACATTAAGAAATAATACTGTGCCTTCACCTGAAAATCCTCCGGTTATTAAGCAGTTCAGAGTAACCAGTATATTTGAGAGCGGGATGGCGGAGTATGATGATCAGTTCTGTTATATTAATCTGCATGCAGCGCAGGATCTGTTTGACTTTGGCGACAGAATAAACGGATATGACGTTAAGCTGAACGATGTCAGTAAGGCGGACAGTCTTGCGCAGAGTCTTCAGCATTATCTCGGTTATCCATATTTCCCAAGAACTATTTTTAAGATATATCAGCATATTTTTACATGGATAGACCTTCAGAAAAGACTTGTGCCTGTATCGCTTATCCTGATTGTGGTCGTTGCGGTTTTTAATATTATAAGTACATTGCTTATGATTGTGCTTGAACGTTCCGAAGCAATCGGGGTTCTTAAATCGCTTGGAGCAGGAAAGTGGCAGATAGTCGGGATATTTTTATTGCAGGGTATTTATCTTTCAGTTATTGGGATAACACTGGGAAACCTGACCGCTTATGTTTTAAGTATGCTTCAGGATAAGTTTGAGATTGTATCGTTACCCGAATCTGTTTATTTTATGTCCAAAGCTCCCATACTGATTGACTGGCATAATTATTTAGCTGTTTCATTCATAACATTTCTGTTATGCATCGCGGCTGCATCTATTCCAAGTTATATTGCCTCAAAGATAAAGCCGGTTTCTACATTGAGGTTTGAATAGATGGGATATGAAATCTTTATTGCCGGACGGTATTTAAGAAGCAGACATAAGCTTAATTTTATAACGATAATTTCAATTATATCAACGTTTGGCGTAGCACTCGGCGTTGCAGCTCTTATTGTGGTGCTTTCGGTGTTTAACGGTTTTGGCAGTCTTGTAACTTCCATACTGGTTAAGTTTGATCCTCACATCAGAATTACCGCGCTCTCAACTGAATCATTTAACAGAATGACCGAAGTTGAAACTGTACTTAAGAACTCTGCGCATGTAAAATCGTATTATCCTTACGTTTCAGGTAAAACAATAATTAAAAGAGGCGATCTGATTAGCATAGTTGACGTTAAGGGAATGAATTATGAGCCACGTGCGGAAGAATGGGGCGTTGCTCCAAGCATACATCTGGGCAGGTATGAGTTTAATACGAAGGAAGGCGGTGATGGTATTTTAATCGGTTTTAATCTGGCTAACCGATTGCAGTGTACTCCCGGAGATAGTCTTTATCTTACATCGTTCAATGATATTACACATGCAGCCGTATCCTTATCGATGCCGGGCGTTAAAAAGTATATTATTACAGGTATCTTCGAGAGCAATAATAACGATTATGACTTGAAGAGTGTTTTTATTTCTCTCGAATCATCACGCGAACTGTTTGGCATGAATGGCAAAACTCAGGGTTATGAAGTGCGCCTTGACGATATAAATAATTCTCAGCAAATTAAAGCGGAGCTTATGGGCAGGCTTGACAAGAAAGCTTTCAGGGTCAGTTCCTGGTATGACCTGCATAAGGATTTATATTCGATGATGCAGATTGAGCGCTGGGCAGCCTATATTATTGTGAGCCTGATTATCGCAATTGCTGCGTTTAATGTATTAGGCTCCCTGGCAATGTCGGTAATAGAAAAGAAGAAGGATATTGGCATTCTGCGTTCGATGGGCGCGAAGGATAAGTCTGTTTTAAGAATATTTATGTTTGAGGGAATGCTGATAGGACTTACAGGCACATTAACCGGCGGAGTTTTAGGGGTTGCGGTTGTGATGGCGCAGAAGTACTTAAAGTTTTATTCCCTTGACCCGGGTAAGTACATAATAGATGCTTTGCCTGTAGAACTCAGGGCAATGGATTTTCTGGCTGTGGCGGGAATGGCTCTGTTTCTGTCTTTCCTTGCTTCGCTTTATCCTGCCAGGCGCTCAATAAAAGTCCCGGCTCTTGAAGCTATTAAATGGGAATAGGTATAGAATGCGAAGTAAAATATCAGAACTATGATTTATTTCATGCTGAGTTGCGCTGTCATAGAAATTATACGAATCATAGTTCAGATAGATTTTACAGAGCATGAATTATTAAACAAAATTTATATTTCAAACAATATTGCTGCCTGATGGAAGATATAATACTTAAAGCGGAAAATATAAGCAGAACATTTGTGAACCTCCAGAAGAAAAAACTTACTGTAGTTAAGAATGTTTCCATGGAAATAAAACAAAATAAGATAACTGTAATTGTAGGAGCTTCGGGCGCAGGTAAAAGTACGCTGATGCACATTTTAAGCGGACTTGACCGCCCCGATGCAGGACGCGCGCTGATTAATAATATAAATATCCTGGCTCTCAGCGATGACAAACTGGCGGATTTTCGCAACCGGAATATTGGTTTTGTTTTTCAGTTTCACCATCTGTTGCCTGAATTTACAGCCGCTGAAAATATCGCGATTCCTATGATGATAAATGGTACGCCACTTAAAGTAGCATTAAAAAAGGCCGGAGTACTTTTAACTTCTGTAGGACTTACAGAGCGATATGATCATAAACCTGCCGAGCTTTCAGGTGGCGAACAGCAGAGAGTTGCCGTTGCACGTGCGCTTGCTAATGATCCGGAGATTATCTTTGCCGATGAACCAACCGGTAATCTTGATTCGGCTAACAGTGAAGCGATGCACAGGCTGTTTGTCGAGCTTAGGGATAAATATAAGAAGACGTTTATAATTGTTACTCATAATCCAGAACTTATGAAGCTTGCCGATGAGGTATTTGAGATGAAGGATGGAGAAATTGTAACTTATCTTACTCAATGACCGTGAATGCAGGGGGCAGAAGTATTCAGAATTATACGGAAGTTTTTCGTCCGGCTTCGGTTTACATGAAGCAATACTATTGAGGATGAATAATGAAGTAAATGAAACTGTTAAATATTCTTTCCTGAGCATAAACTGAATTAATAATTTCTTATTTTTTCCGGTAAATTTTAATAAAAGCAAGTAATAACGATGAGATTTATAAAAGCAGTCTTTTTTCTATTTTTTTTTGGTTCAGTTATATTTGCTCAGGTTTATCAGGGGGATATAAAATTTGAATTTCTTCCTGCCGGACTTCATTTTCAGCCGTTAAAGGGGAATAATCAGGAAGCTAAGATTGGTGTGCTTTATTATTCATCGGATGCGAATCTAAAAGTGGACATCGGCAATTCAATTGATATCTTAGGCGTAAATATTCCCGAACAATCAATACGTATTACTTCCGGCATCGAGTTTCTTGCTTATGCGTATTCAACAAGTTTCAGGGGTAACCGGCTTCAAATAGATGCTACAGACGGACTTTTTGGGGGGAATGTTACTTTTTCACAGATATATGAGCGGGAAAGATTTATTATGAGACTCAGAGTAATCCATCATAGTGCTCATTTTGTCGACGGGCATTATGACCTTTCGATTAATCAGTGGATTGGCGGCAAAAAGCCGATTCCTTTTACGCGTGATTTTGGTGAATTGACCATGGCTTATGAATGGATAAATGATCAGCACTCTTTTAAGTTATTCGGTACGCCGGTTTACAGCACACTGGTCAGACCGTCCGGGATTAAAAAGCTTTCGGTAAATTTTGGCTTTGAATATGCATTGTTTAATTATTTTGGCGAAATCCTTGGGAAAGATGAAAATCTGTTCCTGGCTTATTATGATAGTTATATCGGAACTCCAAGATACAGACTGAGCCAGAATACGCTTCTTGGCATAAAATTCGGCGACTGGCACGGCAAGGGAATTGTCTTTTATCTTAATTATTATTCTGGCAATAATGTTTTTAATGAGTATTATAAAGATAATATGCGGCGTTTCGGAATCGGATTTAATGTGGATTTTAATTAAACGGGCAATGCGGAAAGATTTTTAATGGCATCTGAAAAACAAACAGACATTAAGATTAAGGGAAGAGGCGGAAAGAATCTTATTCTTTTGCTTAAAATAGTGCTTACTATTATTCTGTTGCTCTATTTGCGCCCGGCTGTTAAGTCTGATGAAATATTATCTGCAATTAAGCAGGCTGATATAATTTTTATCCTTGGTGCATTTATTCTCATTTTACCAAATATTTATCTGCAATTTCTAAAGTGGGAAATAATATGCAATAAATCACTCGGTGAAAAGGATAATAAGAAAATTTGGCGTTCGTTATTCTATGGATATTCGGGCGGTATAGCCACTCCTATGAAAATCGGTGAATATGCGGGGCGTTTAATAGTATTTAAGGAGAAAGGAATTTTACTTGTCTCGCTCGCGACTCTTATTGATAAGCTTTTTATTTTCGTTATGATTACTTTTAGCGGCTCTCTCGCCGGCATACTTTTTTTTCAATTCTATTACGGACTTAGTTTAACACCCGCGCTAATGTTATATACTGTTGTATTTCTTATTTATTATCTGATATTTTATTTTGCATCAAAGGAGCGGTTCATATCTCAGGGGCTTGTCGGCAGACTAATGCAAAAAAAATATGCAGGCAGCTTTATCAACGGATTGAGAGAGTTTAAGACACTCGGAAAAGAAACTGTTACGCGGCTGTCACTTATTACAATTATTCTATGTACGACCTATATAATGCAATTTGCTATGCTTGTAGTAGCTTATTCGAATCATTTTAATATTTTAATGTACTTTTGGGCAGGGCTACTTGTCATGTTTGCAAAAACTATGATTCCACCGGTTACGTTAGGTGAGTTTGGAGTGCGCGAGGCGGCTTCAGTAATAATACTTAAGAAAATGGGACTCTCCTCAGCTATAGCCTTAAATGCTTCGGTTACAATATTTGCTTTTAATCTGTTGCTGCCTGCGTTTATCGGTCTTCTGATGATACTAAGCAGGAGAGATGAGCTGTGATTATTCTTCTTTCCATTTTTATTCTGACTGCATTGTTTTATTTTTATTTTATATTGAATGTCAGCAGGGGATTAAGCAGGCTTGTTTATTCAAAAGCGACCGGTATAGCGGAAGAATTTGTTACTGTAATTATTCCTTTCCGGAATGAAAGCTGTTCTATTTTGGAGAGTCTGAAGAGTATTACAAATCAGAGTTATCCGGCAGATAAATATGAAGTTATATATGTAAATGATCTGTCTGAAGATGATTCTTTAATGAAGATTGAGACTTCTAAAAGACCTCCCAACATTCGCGTAATATCAGTACCTGAGGCAGAAGAATTAAGGGCGCATAAGAAAAGAGCTATACAATATGCAATTGAGCAGGCGAAAGGAGAAATTATTGTAACAACAGACTGCGACTGTACTCATGGCAGGGACTGGTTAAAGTCGCTTCTTAGTATTTATGATAGAAATACTGCCTTTGTTTCGGGACCAGTCAGGTTTGTACATCGTAATTCACTTTTTAGCCGGCTTCAGAGTCTTGAGTTTGGCGGACTGATTCTTACAGGGGCAGGGTTAATTGGTCTGAAGCAGCCGGTAACCTGTAGCGCGGCATGTCTGTCTTACAGAAAAAGCGTCTTTATGGAAATTGGAGGCTTCAAAGATAATATGAACCTTTCCTCCGGAGATGATGAACTTATTATGCAGAAGATAGCTCGTGAAACAGAATATGATGTAAAATTTAATCTTAATAAGGACTGCGTAGTATCTACTGTTCCAAATGAAAACCATAAACAATTTATTAATCAAAGACGGCGCTGGGCGAGTAAGGGGCTTTTTTATGATGATAAAATGCTTATCGTTAAGCTTTTCTTAATATTCATATTTTATGTAACACTTCCGCTGCAGATTTTACAGGGTATTTTTGTGTCGAACATTTACCTCCTTTCATTCGGCATTATTTTTATCATTAAGATTATTGCTGAGTATCAGGTTCTAAAGAATGGCGCGGGACTCCTTTATGAAAAAAAACTTCTAAGGCTTTTATTTATAGCTGAATTGTTCCAGATTCCATACATTATTATTGCAGGTTTTATGGGAGTTTTAGGAAATTATTCGTGGAAAAACAGGAATGTCGGGCGGTAGATGAAATGTTTCTATAATCCGCCTTTAATTATAAAGAAATTTTTTAGTGGCTTTTGCTGGACAACGGTAAATAACAGAGTTTTGCTGACGTTTGACGATGGTCCTATACCTGAAACTACACCTCTAATTCTTGATGAGTTAGACAGATTTAATATTAAGAGCTTGTTTTTTTGTATTGGGAATAATATCAGGAAGAATCCTGAACTTGCCGCAGAAATACTCAGGCGCGGTCATTTAATTGGCAATCATACTTTTAATCATAAGCGGATTACCTGTCTCGGTCATGATGAATTTATTAAGGAAGTGCGCAGTGTAAATGAACTGTTGCTTAAAGAATTAAACTATAAAGCAGAATATTTCCGTCCTCCTCATGGTAGGTTCAGTTTTACAACAGGCAAAAACTTAAAGCAGGAGGGACTAAAGAACATTATGTGGTCGCTTTTAACTTTTGATTATAAAAATAACTTAAATATTGTTAAATTTGCGGTCAGAGAATATTTAAGGGCAGATTCAATAATAGTTCTGCATGATAGTCTTAAATCAAAAGATATAATAATTGAGTCAATTAGTACTATATATGAAGAAGCAGGAAGGAAAGGCTGTCAGTTTGGGGAACCGCGCGAATGTTTGAAATAATTTTTCTGACAGCCGCGGGTATATACTTTATCCAGTTGTTTTTATTCCTGGCTTCGGCTACAAAGAAATATACAAGGCTGGGCGAGGATAAGCTGCCTTCAATAACAATTATAGTCGCGTCACGAAATGAAGAGAGCAACATTGGCAAATGTCTTGTTTCTCTTGATAATCTGATCTATCCCGAAGGCAAAATTGAAATTATTATGGTCAATGATAAATCGACTGACGGCACAGGCAGGATAATAGAGGATTTTATCCACGGTAAAGATAAGTTTAAGCTTATCACTACACATAAAACAATTGGCAATTTGCGCGGTAAAACCAATGCGCTCGCCAACGCGCTTGAAATTGCAAAGGGCGAAGTGATTCTGACGACTGATGCTGATTGTGAAGTATCTCCGGCATGGGCTAAGTCGATTGCTTCATATTATCAGGACGGCGTAGCTATGGTTTGCGGCTATACAACACAGGAAGCTACAAATAATTTTGAAGGAATGCAGACGCTTGATTTCATATTTTTGCTTACTGTTGCTTCAGGCACTATGAATTTAAACATGCCACTTAGTTGTATCGGCAATAATATGTCTTACAGGAAATCTGTATATGATGAAGTCGGAGGCTATGAGTCGATTCCATTTAGCATAACTGAAGATTTTAAGTTACTTAAAACAATTTTCAAGTTAAAGAAATATAAAATAATCTGGCCGCTTGACGAGGACGCACTTGTTACATCTCAGCCGTGCAAAGATTATAAAACTCTCTACTGGCAGAAAAAACGTTGGGGTGTCGGCGGACTTGACAGCGACCTGAACGGATTTCTTGTTATGGCAAGCGGGTTTATATCTCATGTGGCAATATTAGTTTCTCCGTTTTTCTTTTCCGCAAATGTTTTATATATGATACTATTCAAGCTTGCTACGGATTTTTTGTTTTTATATCCGATTCTTAAGAATTTCAGGCTTACTTCAAAGCTTGGGTATTTTTTAAGTTTTCAGTTGTATTATATTATTTATGTAATCGCGCTGCCTTTAATGGTTCTGGTCAGCAGGAAAGTAATATGGAAAGGCAGAAGTTATTAAATTGTTCCAAATCTTTTTCTAAAAATCGAAGTAACTCTATAATTATGCGAAATATTTTATACGTCATTTTTTCTTTTATCCTGTTTGTAAATCTTAAAGCTCAGACTGAAATTACATTCTTTCCAGGAACACTTAACATCCAGCCATTTACCGCCAATATGCCTGAACCAAAGTCAGGCACTCAGTTCGACCTGAATAATAATGAACTTAAACTAAACATTGGAAATTCGCTCGATATAATAAATATTAATTGCCCTGAAGGGAATAGTTATTCTTTTGGTGCCGATTTTTTTACGTTTACTTTATTGCGTAGTGAAACGTCTTTTCATTTTCCTGTTGATGCCGTTGATTATCTGTTTGGAGTTAACGCCGGATATAAAAAAAATTATGACAACAGGGAATACGGTCTCCGTTTCAGACTCAGTCATATAAGCGCTCATTTTGCCGATGGTCATTATGACGGAGTTCATTCAGTCTGGAGAAACGGGCAGAACCCAAAAGTTTACAGCAGGGAGTTTTTTGAGTTTATGCCATATTACAGATTTAATGATGTAAGGCTTTATGCAGGACTGACATATTTGTTTCATGTTGATCCGCCGACAGTTGGTAAAGTTATATGTCAGCTTGGCTTTGATTATTTTGGCGGGGGATTAATCTCAAAATACCTGCATCCATTCATCGGTGCAGATTTTAAGATGGTTGATATAAATGCAGTCAGGATTAATAACACGTTTAATACAGGTGTTAAGTTTGGCTATGCGCACGGCAAAGGTATCAGCGTTTATTATACATATTATAACGGCTATAATTTCCATGGTGAATATTTTAATTTAGACAGTGATTATAGCGCTATTGGTTTTAATTTGGATTTATAATATGCAGGAAAATTATGAAGACAGCTTACATTCAGCAGAGATAATTCGAAAACATTCATCAGAACCGAAGATGCTGTTTGTTAATATACTTTTATTTGTTCTCACTTTCTTTACAACAACAATAGCAGGAATGGAATGGACTACAGGAGTTTCAGGTCCATATCATCTGAGCGCTCTCGTTATTGGTCTCCCTTATTCAATTTCGATTTTGTTTATACTTGGCTGTCATGAATTTGGACATTATTTCGCCGCGAGATTTCATAAGGTAAAAGTAACGCTACCATTCTTTATACCATTGCCATCATTCTCAGGTATGTTCTTAAACTTTGGAACAATGGGTGCGGTCATCAAAACAAAGACGGCTGTTCCAAATAATAAAGCTATGTTTGATATTGGTGTGGCCGGCCCGGTAGCCGGATTTATCGCAAGTCTGATAGTGCTGATCTACGGATTCACCCATCTTCCCGGAGTTGAATATCTTCTTGCCATTCATCCTGATTATTTTTCTCCGGCTTATGGTCAGGGGGGACTGGCTCTTGAGTTTGGCGATACTATTCTGTTTTCAATATTAAGGCATTTCTTTACTAATCCTTCACAGTTTGTTCCTCCTATGTCGGAAGTTTATCATTATCCTTATTTATGCGTAGGCTGGTTTGGTCTTTTTGTTACTTCTATGAATATGATACCTATTGGTCAGCTTGATGGCGGTCATGTAATATACAGTATGTTTGGCGATAAGAAGCATTTTTTTATTGCGAGAATATGTATGGCTATACTTCTTGTATTAGGTCTGTTCGGACTTGCCGCAGTTTTATTTAATCTGCCGGTTAAGATTGGCTGGACCGGATGGCTGTTCTGGAGTATTGTTCTTTTTTTTATAATAAAGATAAAGCACCCGCCTGTAATGGAGTTTGAAAAGCTTGACAGAGCAAGGATGATCATTGGCATTATCAGTATTATAATATTAATGTTATCATTTTCACCCGCGCCTATAATGCTTTCGGTATAGTGCGTTGTTTTTATTCCTGAATCAATCTGAACTTAAATATAATTGCGCATGAAAAAATTATTATTGTTACTACTCCCCTTTATTTTCGGCTGTGATAATGTCCCAACGAATACGGTAGATCAGCCGCAGAATACCTTTCAGCTGACTAAACTAAATGCTCCGCAGTCATTTAAATATCTTAAGGCTGACTCATCTTTTGTTACAAGCGTAAAACTTAATTCATCGCTGGGCGTGAAGGAAGTATGGGCGGATGTTTATGATAATAACAATATCAGGCTTGATAATTCTTCGGGCGCGCTGCTTGACAACGGAAATATTCCGGTAAGCGGAGATTCAGTTAAAGGGGATAATGTTTATTCTTTCCGCGTGCGCTTGTCAAAATATTATACAAGCGGCAATTACAGGACAGAGTATTATCTTAGAGATAATAACGATAATGTTTACGTTCTTGCTTTTCACAGCTTCAGCTATATTAACGATGTTCCTAATCAGTCGCCGGTAATATCAAATCTTATTGCACCGGACAGCCTTGATATAAGCTTATCCGGCGCATTTGTGTTCGAGCTTAGTGTTGCCGATGCGGACGGTGTTAACGATATTAAGAGCGTGTATTTCAAATCTTACAGGCCGGACGGCACTACGACAGATGTTAAATTTGATATGTATGACGATGGCAGGGTCTCTTCAGACGGCGACAGGATTGCAGGGGACGGTATATTTTCATATAAGACATCTTTACCCAATAATGTGCAAAAAGGCGACTGGACATTTGTATTCCGGGCCGTTGATAAAAGCGATTCAACAAGTAATATTATTTCTCACAAAATCTACGTTAAATTAAATTGAAAATATTTTTAATTGCACTGCTAATCTTTATTATTAAGTTTAGCGAAGTTTATGCTCAGTTTACTCCGCAGAGCTATGAGCCTGATGTAAAAAAACTCTCAAAGGTTTCTGCCGGGAATCCGGCAGGCAACGGCGTTACCGATATTCTGACAATCGGTGATACAGTATGGCTCGGAACAAGCAGGGGAGTCAGTAAATCAACTGACAGAGGCGTTAGCTTTACTAATTATTATGCAGCAGAGCCTTTTGGTTATGAAAACGTTTCAGCCCTTGCTTATGATGCCGGTGTAATATGGGCTTCAACAGCTCACTCGGTTGATAAAGACGGACAGATACTCTCCGAAGGGAGCGGTCTTAAGTATTCAGCTGATAACGGGCAGTCATGGGTATCTGTCGCTCAGCCGATAGATGGTCCAACTGATACAGTGGTAATGTACGGCAATAATAAAATAAGAGCACTGCCTGTTACCGTTGCGGTAAGCAATGTTACTTATGATATCGCTCTTACAAAGGGAACTGTCTGGATTGCTTCTTTTGCCGGCGGACTTAGAAAATCTGCCGACATGGGCAAAACATGGCAGAGAGTAGTTCTGCCGCCTGATAATCTTAACAGCATTAAGCCTTCTGATACATTAAGCTTTTCACTTCAGCCGGTGGCAGGCACTTTCGGTAGTTCCAATAATCTTAATCACAGAGTATTTTCTGTTGTTGCCGCTGATGACTCTACCTTATATGTCGGTACTGCAAACGGAATAAATAAATCTACAGACGGCGGTATCAGCTGGAGAAAAGTTAATCATCAGAATCAGGATAAACCAATCAGCGGAAACTTTGTCGTAGCTCTTGGTTTTAATAAATCAAATAATACTGTCTGGGGGGCAACCTGGAAAGCTGAAGACCAGGAAGAGTTTTATGGTGTAAGCTATTCAACAGACGGCGCGGAAACATGGATGACCGCACTTAATGAAGAGAAGGCTCATAACTTTGGCTTTAAAGAAAATGAAACTCTTGCCCTTACTGATAATGGAGCTTTCCGTTCTGCCAATATGGGAGTTACGTGGATTAATCCAGCCGGGATAACCGATAGCAAAACAGGAATATCTTTACCGCGCGGACCATTTTATTCAGCTTCAGCTCAGGGAAATGATGTCTGGCTTGGCACAGATAAAGGCGCTGCCAAAATAACAGAGACGAATGGTATGTGGAGCGGTGACTGGAAAGTTTATATCGCATCGCAGCCACTTGAAAGTGCCGGCAAAGCTTTTGCATATCCAAATCCTTTCTCGCCCGATGTTGAATCAGTTAATATTAAATATTCTACAGGCGCTTCGGGTGCGAATGTTACGATTAGAATATTTGATTTCGGTATGAATCTCGTCAGGACTGTTATTCAGAATGCTCAGAGGGGTAATCCGGTTCATACTGTTGAAGGTAATAATACAAATCAGAACGGAGTTATTGACTTTTGGAACGGGCGTGATGAAAACGGAAAGATAGTTCCTAACGGAGTTTATTTTTATCGTATAGATGCCGGCTCAAACGCTCCTGTTTTTGGAAAAATTATTGTTTTGATATAAAATGGTTTTAATCTTCAGCCATGATTATTTTATCCATAAAATTTTAATGAGGCTTTTTTGAAAAAAATAATTGTAATTGTTTTTGCAATTGTATCAGTTAATATTTACGCTCAGTCTCAGTTTAGTGAGATAAGTAGCGCACCGGGAGCATTCAGCCGTATGGGATTTGGTGCAAGAGGTATCAGTATGGGCAACGCTATGTCTTCAGTTACCGATGGCAATGTAGTTTCTTATTATAATCCTGCGCTCTCAGTCTTTCAACAAAATAATTTCGTTCAGGCTTCATATTCATTCTTATCATTAGACAGAAGTCTTAACTTTATAAACTTTACAAGAAAGTTTGAACTGCGAAGCAGACGCGATTCAGCCGATGCGCCTCCGCGCGGTATTGCCGGCATTAGCGTTGGTATTATTAATTCAGGAGTGTCTAAAATTGACGGACGCGATAATCAGGGCATTTCTACCGGCGAGCTTTCAACTTCTGAAAATCAATTCTTCCTCAGCTTCGCCAATAAATTTTCAAATAAAATTGCTGTGGGTCTCGCGGTTAAATTTTATTATAATAAACTCTATGATAAAATGACTTCTACCGGTTTTGGCATTGACCTCGGAACTGTTTATTCTTACAATGAAAATATTCATGTCTCTCTTATGCTTTCGGATATTAATGCTAAATATAAATGGGACAGCAAAGACATAAGGGGAGACCAATCCCGCTCATCGGCAGATAATTTCCCTCTGTTAAAGAAAATCGGAGTTAGTTATAAACTGGATGATCCCGCCGTTATTGCTTCAATTGAATTTGAAAATAGTAACTTTAATACAAGTTTTATTCGTCTTGGCGCAGAATATAATATTTATGAAAAACTTTTTTTAAGAGCGGGACTTGACAGACTGAATGTTTCTAATACAGATTATCCGGCAAGACCAGGCTTTGGCTTTTCATTTTTTAAGGAAGCCGGAGCTTCTTTAATCGGGGTTAACTATGCTTTTGTTATCGAGCCATATTCATCGTCAAACCAGCATATTCTTGGAGTTGATTTTAATTTTTAGCATATCGCTTATTTGTCTTCTGAATTAACTAAAGGTAATTTTACATCATAATATCTAACAGGAAATATGAAAAAGATTTTATTTCTAATTATTGTTTGTTCAACATTTGTCAATGCTCAGTCTGCGGGCAGTACAGGTTTATCATTTCTTAAATTTGGCTTTGGTGCAAAAAATATTGCAATGGGAGATGCCGGAGCGGCTAATGCAAACGATGTCTCTGCGCTTTATTATAATCCTGCCTTTATCGCTTTATACAGCTCGCCTGAAATTATGTTTTCGCATAACCAGCTTGTTCAGGATGTAAGAAGCGAAATGCTCGGAGTAAGCTTCGGACTTTTTGGACTTCCGCTTGCTCTCGGAATAAATACAACTAATATTCCTGATATTGAAATAAGAACGCAGCCTGGTGAGGCACAGGCAAAATTTAATGTTAATTATTTCTCAGGCAGTTTGTCAACGGGTTTTTATATATTGAAAAATATTTCAGTTGGCGCAACCGTAAAATATTTATACGAGAATATTCTTGTTGATGAAGCTAACGGTCCGGGCTTTGATATTGGCGTGTTATATCAGTCTTCTGATATTGAAGGACTTAATTTCGGAGTTGTGGTCAGGAATATCGGAAGCATGAATAAGCTTAGAATGGAAGCGACAAAACTTCCGACCGATATATCGGCCGGAGCTTCTTATGGTTTTGATTTACTCCGGTATAATTCGCTTATAAACCTTGCCGCTGAATTTCAAAAATATACCTCGACTGGTGAATCACACCTTAAACTTGGTGCCGAAGCTGTTTATGACGATATGATATCTCTTCGCGCAGGTTATCAGCAGGGTTTTCAGAATAAAGGTATTTGTGCCGGACTTGGTCTGAATTATTATAACCTGAATTTTGATTATGCTATGACCCCTTATTCACTAGATTTCGGAACATCTCACACTATTTCAATAAAATTCAAATTCTGAAATATCATGATTGATTATACCCCGCTTAATTCGGCTGATATTTCCCATTATGAATGGGATAAGTTTATTGACTCTTCAGATAATGGAACAATATTCCATATGCGCAGATTTTTATCATATCATCCGAAAGAGAAATTTCAGGATGCCTCACTAGTTATAAAAAAAAATAATAATCTTTTCTCATTGCTGCCGGCAGTTCTTATTGAAAAAGACGGGAAGAAAATTCTTTCGTCTCATGGCGGAGCTTCTTACGGGAGTTTTGCTTACCATAGCGATTTAAATTTCCAGGATGCTCATGACCTTGTCGGGTGTCTGCTTAATTATGCAAAAGAAATAAAAGCCGACCGCATTCAGCTTACGCCTCCTCCGATAATCTATCAGTCAAAACTTAGTAATTATATTGACTTTGCATTAGTCCGCAATGGTTTTAACTACCTTAAGCGCGAAATGTCAAGCGTTGTCCAGCTTGATATTCCAAAAAATAAACTGCTTTCTACATACCGCGCCGAAGCAAGAACTGCTCTTAAAAAATCTCAGAAACAGGGGATTGCAGTTGTCGAATGTGAAATGTTTGAAGAGTATTATGAAATTCTAAAAAAAAATCTTAAAATGCGTCATGGCGTAAATCCTACTCATACATTCGATGAACTGCTCAGACTAAAGTATATGTTCCCGGGTAAAATAAGACTTTGGGGAGCCTTCCTCAAAGATAAACTTATTGCCGGAGTATGTAACTTCAGCGCTAATTCAAGAGTTGTACTTGCTTTTTATATCAGCCATGATGAAAATTATCAGGAATACCGCGCCGTCAATCTGCTGTTCTATGAGATAATGAAAAAATATCAGGAAGAAGGCTTTAAATATCTCGACTTTGGAATATTTACAGTAAATATGGAGCCTAACCGGGGACTTGCACGCTTTAAGGAAAACTTTGGCTCGCGCGGTATTTTCAGAGATTATTTTTATAAGGACTTAATATAAAGCCACTTTAACCTTTTGCTTTTACCTCAGCCATGTTAAAAATCCTACATATAGCCCCGATGAATTATGCAGGAGTTCCATATAGTTTTTATGATATGCACCTAAAGCAGGGCGATAAATCGCGAATTGTTACTCTTCATAAAAATCCTAATACTTTTCTTGAGGATATCTGCCTTAATATTCCGCTGCCCCGCTTCCGTCTTGCCGGAGTATGGCGAAGAAAAAAAGTTATTGACAGGGAATTAAATATTCCCAAAGAAGCCCCTGTCTTTAAGCCTGAAAATATTTTTGAACGGTTATATTTTGATATAAGCGACCGGATGAGAAAAAGACTGGTCGAGGAAACAATTGAGAAATATAACCTCAATGATTATGATATTATTCATTTTGATGCAGGACTGGATTTTTTTAGAAATTCATCGCAGGCAAAAAAATGGAAAAGTCAGGGAAAGAAAATCGTCTGTTGTTATTATGGAAGCGACCTTCGTTTAAGAGGCGTAATTAAAGAGCTTGACGGCATCTCGAATCTGAATATAACAAGCGAATATGACCATCTTGCACTGAAGAAAGACCTGGCTTATACTTTTTATCCTTATGATACGTCAGAGCTTCCCGAACGGGTTATTAATGAAAATGATACCGTTAAAATTGTTCATTCGCCTACTAACCGAAAGTATAAAGGTACCGAGCTTATTATTTCGGTCATTGAAAAGCTTAAGAAAGAAAAGAAAATAGAGTTTATTCTGATTGAGAACCGTCCGCGCAGGGAAGTGCTGGAAATAAAAAGTGGCTGCGATATTTCAATTGACCAGGTAGGCGGTACAATGGGGGGAACAGGCTACGGAAAAGCCGGCATTGAAACTATCTCGATGGGAATCCCGACTATTACAAATATGACCGGAGATTATAAAGCCTGGCTGAAAGAAAATCCTTTTGTTGCAGCCAATAACGCCGAAGAATTGTATAAATCATTAAATGAACTTATTGACTCCAAATCTTTAAGGGAAGAAACAGGCAAAGGAGGGAAGCAGTGGGTTTCAAAATACCACGGCTACGAAAATGTCGATAAGCATTTAAAAGGGCTGTACAGGAAGCATGGAATAATATAGCTGCCCGCCGGTTTTTGATAAAATGTTGATGAAATTATTAAAAAGCCTGATTATAGTCTGAAAACAAGATAATTTGGTAAATATGAACCGAAAGATATTACTTTTGTACGTATAAAAGTTAAATCTATACGTACAAAAGTTAAATCTATACGTATAAAAGTTAAATCTATACGTACAAAAGTTAAATCTGTACGTATAAAAGTTAAATCTATACGTACAAAAGTTAAATCTGTACGTATAAAAGT
>JBAXDX010000044.1:0-23334 GCA_037140715.1 Ignavibacteria bacterium | reverse complement strand
GACACTAAAAGAGTCGGCGCCGACACTAAAAGAGTCGGCGTTGACACTAAAAGAGTCGGCGTTGACACTAAAAGAGTCAACGCCGACTCTTTTAGTGTCGATTTCAATTTTTTCAGTATATTTCATGGGATTTTAACAGGTAAAATTTAATCCGAAAAAATAAAAATGGGAGGTCTGAAGCTTTAAGCTGGCTGTTAACATCATACAGATGTTAAATTTATAACGGTCGCTGACATATATTCTGCCGTCTGATTGTTTTTCTTTGATAATAAAGATATTTTTGTTTTATTAATTTATGTTATGAGAAAATGTCAGAACTATAATTTTTATGATTAAATAATTAACCATGATTCATTTCATACTGACTGCATTATCATAAAAATCATCATAATCAAAAGAATCATAGTTCAGATGGATTTTTCGTAACATGAATTATAAATTATAACAATTAATCATGGAATAAGGAGCGGAGATAATATGGACAATGGCAATCCGGTTATTGGAATTATAATGGGCAGCGATTCAGACCTGCCGGTAATGAAAGAAGCACAGTTAGCAATCGAACAATTCGGTCTTAAGTCGGAAATGAAGATAATATCTGCCCACAGGACACCAAAAATACTGGATGAATATGCTTCGGGCGCAGTCGGAAGGGGATTAAAGGTTATTATTGCGGGAGCCGGAGGAGCGGCGCATTTGCCGGGCGTAACAGCGGCTTTTACTCCGCTTCCTGTGATTGGAGTGCCTATTCTGGGCAAGTCAACAAGCGGACTGGATTCACTGCTTTCAATTGTGCAGATGCCTTCGGGAGTGCCGGTTGCCACAGTAGCCATAAACGGCTCAAAAAATGCTGGTATATTAGCTGTCCAGATAATCGCCACTTCTGACGCGGAACTGCTTCAGAAAGTTGTTGAATTTAAGAAAAAACTTGCTGAGGAATCAGCCGCTAAGAATAATCTTATTAATCCTGAACATACTTCCTGATTATACCTGCCGCCAGGGAAAAAGTAATAAAATTGAATCCGGGCAACCCATTATTGTTCTGAAACTATCAGTATCAGGAATAAGACCGCGTCAGTTTATTTACTTTTTCCTTTGTTTTCCAGTCATTGTAAAGTATAAATTAATGATACCCCTTCCCGGTATTAAAAGAGGGATATTTTTTCTTATTGTTAGGAAAAAAAACATAAACAGGATATGCCTACCTCATAAAACTTTATCTCATACTTCATTTTTTGCATATCTCTAAGTGGCATGTTAATTGCCCGATAACTTCTGAATTTAAAATAAAGGTACGGAAATGCATTCACATATATTTACGAATTATCCTCCTAAAGATAAAAGCAATCTGATATCACTGCTTCAGGAAGTCCAGAGCGTCTATGGATATCTGACTGAATCGGCTTTAAAGGAAATTGCCCAGTTTCTTGATATGCCATTAAGCCGGATTTACGGAGTTGCTACTTTTTATAATCAGTTCAGACTAAAGCCGCTTGGTAAAAATATCATCCGCGTATGCAGAGGAACGGCCTGCCATGTTAAAGGCTCGGCTAATTTACTTTTTGCTCTTGAAACGGAACTTAACTGCAAGGCGGGGGAAACAACAAGGGATAAAAACTTTACTATCGAAACCGTTGCCTGTATCGGCGCATGTTCAATCGCTCCGGTTATTAACGTAAATAGTGAATACTTCGGACGGGCTACAGCTAAAGATATTACTAAGATAATTAAAAAGTATTCGGCTCAGGAAAATTCAGCCGAAAAAATTGATGAACAAAAAACGAGTTTAAAATGAAAACATTTCTTGATATATGCTGTGAGGAATGCTGGCACAGCAAAGAAAAACCATGTAGCCAGTTTATTACCTGCTGCACAGAAGGCCCGTTATGCCACCATCATCAGGAGTGCAATGATAAGTTCAAAAGTCTCAACAGGCAGATAACATATAAAGAACACGATGTCCCTCTTATTTTTATCGGCATGGGAACATGCGGACTTGCTTCGGGCGCAAAAAAGGTTGAAGAAGCAATACTTGCCGAACTGAAAAAATTAAATATTAATGCACGCATCATCGCAACTGGGTGTATCGGTTATTGTGCCAGGGAAGTTATTGTTGATATTAAGCTGCCTGGTCAGGACAGAGTATCCTATTGTGAAATTATTCCGAAGATAGTTCCCAAGTTTATCCAGAGAACTCTGGTTGAAAAATCAGTTTTTAAAGAAAAACTTTTAGGTTCTCATGGCAAATCTTCGCCTGAATTGCCGGCTTTAAATCAGGACCCGTTCTTTAAGCATCAGCTTAAAGTAGTTTTGGAAAATTGCGGGATTATTAATCCTGATTCTATTGATTCATATATAGCCTCAGGCGGTTTTAAAGGACTTGATAAAATTCTGCGTCTTATGAAACCTGAAGGCGTGATAAAAGAAATGCTTTCGAGCGGACTTAGAGGCAGGGGAGGAGCGGGCTTTCCTACGGGCAGGAAATGGGAACTGGCTCAGAAAAATAAATCTGAAGTTAAATATGTTATTTGCAACGCCGATGAAGGCGACCCTGGCGCGTTTATGGATCGTTCAGTATTGGAGAGCGATCCTTATCGTGTGATTGAAGGTATGCTCATTGCCGCTTATGCCATCGAAGCGACTCACGGCTATATCTATTGCCGTGCTGAATATCCGCTTGCCATTGCACGGCTTGAAAGCGCTATTAAGGAATGTAACAGATACAGCCTCTTAGGCAAAAATATTTTAGGTAGCGGATTTAATTTTGAACTGAAGGTAAAGAAAGGTGCAGGCGCTTTTGTCTGCGGAGAAGAAACTGCGTTAATAGCTTCAATCGAAGGCAAACGCGGTATGCCTAAACCACGTCCTCCTTATCCGTCAGATTCGGGTTTATTTGGAAAGCCGACTATTATTAATAATGTTGAAACACTGGCTAACGTCCCTGTTATTATTACGCGCGGAGCTGAATGGTTCTCGAAAATCGGGACAAAAACCAGCAAGGGAACGAAAGTATTTGCTCTGAGCGGCAAAATAAAAAACTCAGGGCTTGTTGAAGTTCCTATGGGCGTAACGCTTGAGGATATTGTTTTTAATATTGGCGGAGGCGTGCCGGATAATAAATTATTTAAAGCGGTACAAATTGGCGGACCTTCGGGCGGATGTCTGCCTGACAGCGTTATAAAAACACAGGTCGATTATGAATCATTAAAAACAGTCGGAGCTATGATGGGTTCAGGCGGTTTTGTTGTGATGGATGAAGATACGTGTATGGTGGATGTGGCAAGATACTTCCTGACGTTTATTCAGGAAGAGTCATGTGGCAAATGCGTTCCATGTCGCGAAGGAACAAAACGTATGCTTGAGATCATCGAGCGCATTCCCATGAGTTATAAAAACACAAAAGATAAATTAGAACAGCTTCAGAGATTTAAAGGTGTTGTCCACCTTCAGCGTTTAGCGGACGTTATTAAAGATACATCTCTTTGCGGGCTTGGTCAGTCTGCTCCTAATCCCGTGCTCTCTGGACTCAGATACTTTAAAGATGAATACGAAGCGCATCTTTATGACAGGAAATGCCCTGCCGGCGTATGTAAGGAACTTCTTGTTTTTACTATTGATAACGGTATCTGCAGTGGCTGCGGTCTATGTTTAAGAAAATGTCCGCAGGAAGCTATCGCGGGAGAGAAAGGACAGGCGCATTACATTATTCAGGACAAATGTATTCAGTGTGGCATGTGTTTCGAATCCTGCCGCTTTAAAGCTATCGAAATCAATTAAATATCCGGACAAAATTGTAATTATCAGGAGTTTCCAATGGTTCAGTTAACCATAAATAATATAAAGATAAATGCTGAAAAAGGCATGACCATTCTTGATGCGGCAAAGTCTGCCGGCATAAATGTGCCGACATTGTGTCATCTTAAGAATTTAACCCCGACTGGTGCTTGCCGTATATGTGTTGTTGAAGTTGAAGGTCAGAGAGGACTTATTCCAAGTTGTGCTTATCCGGTCGGGGAAGGAATGGTCGTTGACACTAACTCTACAAGAGTCAGAAGAGCGCGGAAAACAATCGTTGAACTGCTTATTGAGAATCATCCCCAGGACTGTCTGGTCTGTGTAAGAAATAAGAACTGCGAGCTTCAGGACTTATCGGAACAGTACGGTGTAAGAGAACACCGCTATGTAGGCAAAACTAAAAATCATGCAATTGATATATCAAGCGCATCTATGGAGCGCGACCCTGCAAAATGTATTCTCTGTGGCAGATGTGTAAGAGTATGTAACGAAGTTCAGAAAGTCGGGGCTATTGATTTTACTAATCGTGGCTTTTCAAGCATTGTAACTACTCCTTTCAACAAAGGACTTAACCTGAGTGACTGCATACTCTGCGGTCAGTGTATCCTTGTCTGCCCGACTGCGGCTTTAAGAGAGAAAAGTTCGCTTAAAGAAGTTGCGTATGCTCTTAACAATAAAAGTAAATTTACAATTGCTCAGATTGCCCCTGCTGTAAGAGCAACCATCGGTGAAGAATATAATATGCCTCCTGGTTCAAACGCGACCGGTCAGCTTGTTACAGGGTTAAGAAGACTCGGCTTCGACAGGGTATTTGACACTAATTTTGCCGCAGATCTTACAATTATGGAAGAAGGCTCTGAACTTGTGAACAGGATAAAGAACAAAAAGAAAATGCCGATGTTTACAAGTTGCTGTCCCGGCTGGGTTAAATATGTCGAACAAAAAAGCCCCGGCATACTTGATCACATATCTACATGTAAATCACCCCACGAAATGCTTGGGGCAGTAAGCAAAACCTATTATGCCAAGAAAATGGGGATTGATCCAAAGGACATTTATGTTGTTTCCATTATGCCTTGCACGGTAAAAAAGTTTGAATCGGTAAGACCTGAGCTGTCGGAATCGCATTTACAGGATGTCGATTCTGTTCTCACTACAAGAGAGCTGGTGCGTTACTTCAAGATGGCTGGAATTGATTTCGATGATTTACCGGAAGATAAATTTGATAATCCGCTCGGTGAATCGACAGGTGCGGCAATTATCTTTGGGACTTCAGGTGGCGTTATGGAAGCTGCGTTAAGAACGGCGTATTATATTATCACAGGCAGTGAGCTTGAAACTCTTGAATTTGATGAAATACGTGGTATCAGAGGTGTTAAAGAAAGCGTAATAAAAATTGGTGATCTTGATTTAAGGGTTGCGGTTGTTAACGGTATCGGCAATGTTGACCCGATATTGGAACAGGTTGAGAACGGCACTTGTGAATATGACTTTATCGAAGTAATGTCTTGTCCGGGCGGCTGTATAAATGGCGGAGGTCAGCCAATTCACAACAGGCCTGAAAAGGTTCAGAAAAGAATCAAGGCTCTCTATGAGATGGACTCGAAAATGGTTTTACGCAAGTCGCATGAAAATGAAGCCGTTAAGACTATTTACAAGGAGTTCTTTATTGAGCCAAACAGTCATAAGGCTCATGAAATCCTGCATACCTGCTATACCGATAGAAAGCAGCTCATGAAAAATAACGGAGGATAGAATTGAGTACGTCTGTTTTTGTGCCTGATATAATATTCGTACAATATTATTATTATTTCCATTAAAGTTAAAATACGGGTGTCAGCGGCCCCTGTGTCAGTTTTATGGACGTTGCTTCTTAAAGGTTTGCACAAAATCAGATTAAAGTTGTTTGAACAAATAAGATTGTTTTATTGCAGACTGTCATTTTTCAATACTATATGACTGTTCTCTAATTTCTCTGGTAAATAATTCTCTCTGTCTTTGATTATAATAAGTCGTTGTCCTTTCAGCTCCAATAATATTTGCTGAATAAAATAAACCAGTAATTGAAAGTGATATTCCGGTTAACAGGAAATTTGAATTTTTTGTCTTATCATTTTGATAAGCAATATATGATGTAAAACCAAATGCCGCAACAAAAGTGAATGCCTGCAGCGCATCGACATAATGCCCGCTATAAAACTGTCCTCCGCCAGGTATTATTGCCGACAGCATACTTGCAAGAACCGGACTTTTAGCTGGTATTTTGTCAGCATCACAGGTCTTTTTACAGAATGTCGAGGACAGGATGCCAATTTTTGAAAGGGGAGATAAACCTGATGCCTGATTATAATATAACTGGGCATTTTTCCAATCTGATATTTCAACCGATACAAATCCAAGATAAAATAGCGGTGTTTGTCCGGTATCTGTTTTTTGTGCTTCTTTAAAATAAAATATAGCCTGGGCGGGAATATTCATTCCAAGATAATTTAATCCAAGATTAATATAAACAGAAGATGTAATTGAATCGGCTAATTTATATTTATTTAATATATCAGAATAAGTTAAGATGGATAATTCATATTTCTGACTTAGTCTATAGGCTTTTCCAATCTGAGAATGATAATATATTATTGAATCTCTATTCGTACAGAAAAAAGCTAACTCTTTATAAATTGATATTGCTCTGAAATAATCACGTTCCTTCATTAAAGACATACCGAAATCAGCTTTAGACTGAGCATTGATATTTATTTTACAAAAAACAAATATCAAAAGAAGTATTGCAACCTTAATCCTTAAATAAAAATAGTTCATCATCTAGTTTTAGTACTCCATAATTTGTCTGAATAAGACTGTAATGAGAAAAAGCATCAATATTTTCACGATAAAAATATCGGTCAATGAATAGAACCAGACCAAAGGCTCCATGCTCTTCTATAGCTTCTTTACAAAATGAAGAACATGATATAGCAAAAGGACATCTGCTAATAGAATTAGTTGAAATGTCCTTTTTGTAAAACAGGATTAAAAAATCCGCCATATCTAAAAAGACAGACTTTGGCGGATTAGTGCTTGTTTGTTGATAAAGAGTAGAGTCAGAAGGTTCCCATGCGTCCGTTACGGCATTCGTTTCCTGCGCAAATAAAAATAACGGACACATGAGTAAGGCTGAAATAAAAAAAAGATTCATTTATTTTAATGCGACTTGCGCAGGAGCTTTGATCAAAGGCATAACCAGCATTCTGAGTTGACCTTCATTATCCAAAGCTCTGCAAACGGCATACGTTTGAGTTTCATTTCCGTTATTATATGCAGTTACTAAAGAGATTTGGATTGCTTGTGGTTCCAGATTCCACATGGCTCCGCTGGAATAGTCAATAATCATCCCTACTATTCCACCGCAAAAAAGATTTCCCCAGAACCAGCCTTGTAATTCTTGTGTTATTTGAACTGTCGATTCCTTATAACCATCAAGTTTAACAGAAACAAGATAGTCATGTTTTTTAGACAATGGCGCAATTATGGGGGTTACTCCGCTAAATACTTCTATGCCGCCCATTGTTTTAATTGTAATATTAGCTTTTTCCGGTGTTGATTTAATGGAAACGTTTTGGGACGATCCTGTAAATATTGTAGCACAACTGGCAAAAACAAATAATAAAAGAGTAACAGCAATAAATGAATAGAACTTTTTCATTTTGGTCTCCTTAGTTAATTAGAAATTGATTGTATTGTCCGCTAAGTAAATCATTGGTAACTACTCAGCTACTTTAAAAATATATACTTATTTTTTAAAAATCAATTGTAAAATTTGTATGTATTCGACTTTGTTATAACCCATTAGAAATGTCAGGCACCGGTTGCCTCATAATAAAATATAACTTTGAGTACATTCTCATGCTTGTTATCAGCATTTTTTAAAGAAAATTTCTTATTATTTGTTTATCTTTAGCTTTTCTGAAAAAGTTAGATAGTAAATCAAAAATTAAGAGGTTCAGGATGAGCATTCTTGTTGACAAAAAAACTCGTCTTGTCGTTCAGGGGATTACTGGCGGCGAGGGGTCATTTCATACGAAACAAATGAAGGAATATGGGACAAACGTTGTCGCAGGCGTAACCCCTGGTAAAGGGGGGCAAAACTATGAGGGAATTCCGATTTTTAATACGGTAACTGATGCCGTAAAGGAACAAAGCGCTAACGCGTCTATTATTTTCGTTCCGCCTGCTTTTGTCGCTGATGCAATACTTGAAGCGGCAAACGCGGGAATAAAGTTAATAATCTGCATTACTGAGGGCATTCCGGTCAAGGATATGGTTATTGTTTATAATTCAATCAAAAATAAAGATGTCCGCTTAATTGGTCCGAATTGTCCTGGAGTTATTTCACCAGGGAAGGCAAAGATAGGTATTATGCCAGGGTTTATCCACAAGGCAGGCAAAGTCGGTGTTGTTTCCCGTAGCGGAACTCTCACCTATGAAGCAGTAAAGCAGTTAAGCGATCTTAAGATTGGGCAGTCAACGTGTGTAGGAATTGGTGGCGACCCTGTAATCGGTTCGCAGTTTAAGGATATTGTAAAATTATTTAATGAAGACCCTAATACTGACGGCATCGTCATGATCGGCGAAATTGGCGGAACGGCAGAGGAAGAAGCCGCAGCTTATATAAAGAAAAATGTAAAGAAGCCTGTGGTAGGTTTTATTGCCGGACGTACTGCTCCTGCTGGCAGAAGAATGGGTCATGCAGGAGCTATCATCTCTGGCGGTAAAGGCACAGCCGAAGAGAAAATGCTTGTTATGAAAAAAGCGGGTATAAAAGTAGTCGAAAGCCCTGCAGAAATTGGTATTGCCATGCAGAAGGCTCTTGCTGAAGCAACAAAGAATAAATAAATTTAACGGAGAATAATTTTGAACAATAAAACTTTAGCAATATTAAAACCTGACTGCGTAAATAAAAATCTTATCGGTCAGGTAATTACAATAATTACCGAAGCTGGTTTTAAGATAAAAGCGATGAAGATGGTTCATCTTTCAAAAGAATCAGCCCGTGGCTTTTATGAAGTTCACAAGGACCGCCCGTTTTTCAATGACCTGGTTGAATTTATGACCTCTGGTCCGTGTGTGCCTGTCGTACTGGAAAAAGAAAATGCGGTGGCTGATTATAGAAAGCTTATCGGTGCAACAGACCCCGCTCAGGCCGATGATGGCACTATCAGAAAACTCTTTGCTGACAATAAACAGTATAACATAGCTCACGGCTCGGATTCTGACGAGAACGTGGCAATTGAAATAGCCCATTTTTTTTCCCGCAAGGAATTGCTGGATAACTACAACGACTAATATTGCTCAGGCATTGAAAATGGTTAAGTTAAATTATTTTACTAAAGGAATCAGATAATGAAAAATGTTTTTATGGTAGTTTTGGTCTTTATTCTATTAACTGGTTGTGGGAAAAAGCAGAACTCCGCTGAAAAATTGTCTGGTACGGCAAAAATGGATTCAACCGGCGCACTTCAGACTGTAAAAGATAATGCTCCGCCTAAAGATGTTTTGCTTGCATATTGCCTTAAAAAAGATCAACATCTTACCTACAAGGTTACTTCTCTATCAGCACAAAACCAGTCGCTGACAACTGACACAATAGTTAAACAGTTTGTTAAGCAGAATGTCAGTTACGTGGTTGACCTTGACGTTAAGGAAGTGGATAACGACAAAGTAATGGATATTAAAGTTACTGTTAAATCCATAATACTACATGCTGAAGCAAACGGACAAAAGGTTAATTATGAATCCGGTAAGATTACCGATCCGAAAGAAAAGCTTAAGTATGTGGAATATGAGTCTCTCCTGAATAAGCCATTTTTCGTCAGAGTTAATCCTAAAGGCGAAATTCTGGAGGTTTATCGTGTAGATAAAATAGTAGATAAGTTTCTTGAGATGCGCGGTGTTAAAGACTCGGTTACTTCTGAACAGAAAAAACAGTTCCAAAACAATATGTCAGAAGGAGCCTTAAAACCACTTATTCAACAGATTTTTAGAATATTGCCTGATAAGAGTATTGCTGTGGACTCAGCCTGGAATTACAGCTATGGTTCCAAGCTAACGGTTTTCGAAGTTAAGAATACTAATAAGTATAAAGTGCTTGGTTTCGAGAAACTTAATGATGATCGTCTTGCCCTTATAAGCGCAAGTCTTGAACTATCCGCAAAGGGTAAGAACAAGTTCTCAGAAAAAGGCGTTGATTATGATTTCAAAACACCTGAAGCGGAAGGAAGCGGAAAGATTTATTTTAATTTTACAAAAGGATACGTCCAAAGCTCAAAGACCAGTTCCAGAATAAGGCTTTCTACATCAATGACTATGGCAAAGTCTCCGAAAGGTCCAATGAAAGCGGTCAGAAGTGATGTTGTAGAAAATACAAATATTATTGAGTTGCTATAAAAATATAGAGTAGAACAATTTTTCTTAATCATACTCGATTATGAGTATGATTAAGAAAGAAGAATCGTTTTATGTTTATGAGCGGGTCATTAAAACTGTAAAATGTATTCCTACCTTTTCGAAGCGATAATCATCTCTCAAAAAATGCTAATCCAGAAGATTAATATGTGAAATCGGGATAGAAATGCAATATTTTTATCCATTAAAAAACATTGTGTGAAAGAGCAGATATGCTTAATCAGAATCGATTAAAATCAATGGGTTTCAGTTTTATTGCCACAGGTTTAATTGATGGCAATAGGCATAAGTCCATGTACTCGTTATAGAAATTAAACTGGACAATGGAAAGTATGTTAACAAACTGAGACGAGATTAAGAAAAATGGGGTGCATTCAGGGAATTATTCTGATATAATAAGAGCAACATGAAAATAGTTATTTACAGCTCCCAAAAGTTTTGTTTTAAGATAATACGAATCAGAAAATACTTTAAAAGCGAAAAATTCATGATTTGGCACATTAAACTCATCAAAAAATAAGATGTCCCCTTTTTTTAGATAAGGAGATATGCTCGTAAGAGCAAAAAGAGTAGAAGAAAATAAATCCGCATCCAGATGAATAATTTTTCTTTTACCATTGTTCATACAGTTAGTTGCAAAAAAGTCTGGGACAGTATCCTGGAATAAACCTTTTATAAGTTTAACCCTTGAATCATCAAATACCGGTATATTCGCGGCCATGTCTCCTTTTTTGTATGTCCCCCAATTTTCGGGTAAGCCTTCAAAGGTATCAAATCCGTAAAATTTGCTATTGTCACTAATGCAACCACTAAGCCACCATCTGAAGGAAAGTCCGGTACATACGCCAAATTCTAAATAGTCAATGGGTTCATTTTTTAAAGATAGTTTGTCGACAACATATTGATAA
Source organism: Ignavibacteria bacterium (assembly GCA_037140715.1). GTDB lineage: Bacteria > Bacteroidota > Ignavibacteria > Ignavibacteriales > SURF-24 > JAUZPB01. The sequence goes on along the minus strand of JBAXDX010000044.1, from coordinate 12,172 downwards.
AGTTGATTACGTTTAGAATAATCCCTCTTAACTGAATAAAAGTCATTAAAGATATCTTTTTTGTCTTGTTCAGCTATCCATTTTGTAAGTTCAAGTATGTTAGATGCCATTAACAGGGGGCGTCGCATCCAGCCAAATAAAATATCAGGTCTTATTATAAGAATTGCGCCTTTTAAATATCCTATGAGTTTTATTATTATTATTTTCACTTGTTTTTCGTATTGATGTTAAATAACTGCAACTTTTTATTTATAACGATAATGTTGACTTTACATCTGAATGCCACCAAATTTATTCGATAGCTTTAATTTAGATAGTATACAATTTAGTGATTTTAGTAAAAAGAGTCAAATAGTTGCAAATTTTATAATAAAATATTGCTTGTCTCGTTAGAGGGACGATATGCTCCTCTATGCAGGATATTGATACCATATTCCAATCAGAAGTTTAAATGGACAGTTATTTTATTTTTCTCTGCTTCAAAAAAAAATCTTTGAGCAACGCCGAACTTTCTTCAGCATAGATTCCCGCAAAAACTTTAATTTTATGGTTAAGTCTGCCTTCTTCGGCAATATTATAGAGAGAGCCGCAAGCACCAAATTTTGTTTCAAAAGCAGAAAAATAAATCGAATTTATTCGGGCGGATATTGTGGCTCCGGTACACATAACGCAAGGCTCAAGATTAACATATAAATCGCATTCTGAAAGCCGCCAGTTCTGGAGATAATTTGCAGCCGCGGTAATGGCAAGTATTTCGGCATGAGCTGTTGGGTCCTTAAGCCGTTCTATCTGATTATAACCGCGTCCGATAATTTGATTTTTATAAACGACAACAGCTCCAACTGGTGTTTCATTTTCTTCAAATGCTTTCTCAGCCTCGCGTAAAGCGACGCGCATAAAACGGTAATTGTCTTCTGAAAAAAGCATTTTTTCGCCATTTCCTTTAGGGATAGTCCATATTAAAAACTTTCTGTTATATAATTCATGTTCTTTTCCGCTTGTTTTCAACGGGATGAACATACTGATATTCATCAGTCTTATATTAGAGTCTGCTGAAAAAGTATTATTTAATTTATATGGTGGCTAATGCTACCATTTGTTCATTACCAGGATATTTCCGGATAAGCCAAAAAATAAAGAGTTTCAGCTCCTTCAAAACTCTTATCAGATTAACACCCGTGAAGACTGCTATAATCCGGCTTATGCCGGCCTGCTCTAACCGGGCAGATATCTGATCCAGACCATAAAAGTTCTTACTCTGACCGGACTGCCCTTCAGTCCCGCTTCGCATGTTCTGATATTTCTTTAACTGTTTCATACTCGTATATCGTATCATCAGGTGCTCAGTTATTTGTCCGGATTTACCTTTTTTTGAGCACTTGTAACACTATTTTATTCTATATCTTATTGTTTATTATGACTTTGGGGACTTTTTCAGCGGACTCTAAATAACGTTATACCTGTTTATTAAGTTTAAATACCGGAACTTCTATAAGCGGTAATATTATGGGTTTAATTCCAGCTCTGACAGAAAGAGTATATACATGTTCTCTTAAATAAGGGAATAAAATAAAGGGAGCACTTTTGTTTGCCCAATCTTCAACATTGTTAAAATCAAAATTCAACTGGTCTACAAAGAACAGACCTATAAGTTCAACTTTTATTTTAAATGGGTAAGTAATTGGATTATCTTCACAGCCAATCCGGAGGCTCATTCCAACTTTTATAAAACTTGATTTTTTGTCAAAATGACTAACGCCAATTCCAATTTCATAATCAATTGTTTCATATTCTGGTATGTCATCAGGGAAAGACATAGTTGTAATACTAAGTTCTTTAACATTTAAAGATTTAAGCTGAATCGGGTGATTATTCATTTGAAATGTTTTTGGTTCATCCATTGTTAAACTGCCGCTAAATAATCAGATTCAGTATTACTATTGTTTATATCCCACCTGGAATTGATATTCAAATCAGGATTAATATTGCTTGTGCCGGATAAATTATAAGTTTTTCCAAAATAAGTATAATTCAAGTCTTCTGCTATCAATTGATTAATATCTTTTTCGCAATTCTTATACATATCATAGTTAGTTTCAATTAAAAATTGCGCAAAATCTTCATCCGATAAATTCTTAAAAAAATTGTTGATATTATTACTGGCATTGTCTAACCAATTAGAATTTTGCATATCAATACGCCCCTTTCACTAAATAAATGGTTAATATATTATCCACATTTCTGACACAAATAACGAGTTGGGATTTATTGTAGAGTCTGGACTTTTGGAATAATTTCCCGGCATTTTCTTTTATAAAAGTACCACGAACTGTATCTGCGCCTAATATTTTTGCAGTTACGTTAATCAGATAACCATCTGTTATTCCTTCTAAGTTCCGCTTTCTTAAATTTTCTTCAACTGTTCTCAAATGTCTGGTATGTTCTTCATTATTTAGATCCAGACATTTCCCTAATTTGATTGTTGCTTTGAGGATACCATATCGATTATATTTTTTAATATTGACAGCCCAGTTTCTTGCAGATAATTTAGAATTCTCAAAAAAATATACTCCGTCTCCCAGATAATAATTATCACCACGACTAAGTTCAAATTTTTGTTCAGCTGCTATCTTATTCGCCTGTTCATAACTCGTACCATGAAATGCGTCAGGAACAAGTTTTTCATAATCCTGAATTTTTAACGAATTTCCCATTGGAATAAAGGTTTTTCAATAAAATATAAATATTACAAAATTTAATTATAATTAAAGATTTCAATGCTCGTATTCATATCCGTCCATCTTATCTTTCTGACTACTGTATCATTCTTTGATCTTTGACATCACTATTTCTGCTAATACTTTTTCGTCCATCGGGCAGCCTTTTTGTTGTACACTCGTTAGCAGCATTGTATTCAGATTTCCCTGAAGAAAAATTAAATTCACCATTAGCTGAAAAAATTAATTATCGGTGATTATTTTTTTATGTAAGCGTTCAGACCAATTATAACATTTTTCCCATCGATTATGCACTGCGTAGCCATATTTCCATGAGTAGTCGCCACCACTAACGTTTTTCCTGATGCGCTTAGCGTTGGCTCCTGTAAGTCAATGCTGATAATAAGCTTCCCGTTTTCAATTTTTACTTCCATTTTTAGACTTCCTGTTATATTATATTTATAAAGATTTTAGATTCCCTGAATGTAACAGATAAAAAAGCAGAGTTGTAAATAATATAAATGTTAATGCAATTTGCATATTATGGTATCATTGTTTTTTATTCCGGCTGCAATTAAAGTTCTGACATCGTTTCTTTCCAGTTTTCTTATTATACTGCCCCCGGTCAGACTGAACAATTGCCATTTTATCCCATAGGTGAATCTTTTTACATGATTGTGAATCAGCGAATAAACGTAATTTAAGAATTCCTGGAATGTCAGAAACATATCGGTTTTTATTTTTATATTTTCCAATGGGAAAGTATTGGGAAATCCGGCAAATCGCAAATCTATAATATTATTTTCCCTAAATAAATATTCCTGCATTAAATTATCGAAATTATTCAGCCATACCGATGCAAAATCGAGCCATCTCAAAAAAGCCGAATTTGAATATTCTCCGTAAATATTACAATGCTTACCGGCAGTCTGCAACAACCCCGATATATTATAAAAATTTATTCTATCTTTTATATAAAAATTCCATATATATTCATTTCCGAACATAAGACACGAACAGCTCAACTCATAGAAGACTTATCAGCAATATATAATATTATTGTAATTACTCAGCATATTTCTGAGATGTTTATATTTTAGCTCAAAATCACACTTAAAATTTATTTTCCAATAATTGGGAAGTGTGAAAATAGTCTAAATTCGACACTTTTGAAATTATGCTGAGTAATTATAAAATTTGTTATAAAAATTTTCAAACTATATTGAACTAAACAATTGTCCGGTATCTCTTAATTCACTTATTCTTACTGCTTGAATATTATTCAGATCTGACTTATATCTAATATCTGAAACTTCATTTGGTATATTTCTTCCTTCAATTTTTTTTATATCTTGATGTCTATAAAACCGCAATGAATCACAAGCAACATGGTAATCATACTTCAATTTAATTGCTTGTTCCAAAGAATTGCCCAAAGTTTTAAATACTATATTATTAAGTTTCTCCGATAATACTACATCGTTTTGAACTTTAACAAGGATGTTTTCAATGAGTTGATAAATGCTTCGTCCTTCATGATGGAGCCTAATAAATATTGAGGCTATTAAAACTTGTGTTTCTTCCGCTGGATTTAGCTGCTCAGAAGAAAAAACATGTATGCGTTCAAAGTTTGAATTGCTTTTCACCTCAATTTTTTCTTTGCCTGAATTAAAATCAAATTTTTCCTCTGGAATATTATGCCAATAGTTCAAAAGTGTTTTTGGATTAGTTGAGTAGTCAATTAAAAATAATTCCGTCCAAAGTCCGTGAACCGTATTGGTCGGAGTGTCTGTTAAGGCAAGAAACACTTCAACAAATTTGTTTAGTGATTCGATTACTTGTTGTAGTGTTGGCTCGTTGTTTAGTGTTTTTACAAGTGTTTCTGATATTCTCAAAAAATATTTTTGTAAATTTCTGTCTGTGCTTGTGAAAGTAATTATAGTGAATGTTTGAAAACTGCTTTTCCCGTTCTCTGTGATTTTGCACTCAACATTTTGTTCAAGTTGCAAGTACTTCAAACGGAAATTTTTGAGAAAATTCCCTTTTACTCCTGTTGTAACAGATAAAAGTAAAACAGGATAGCCTTCAATATTTATTGCAATTTTGAAACTAAGATATCCAGGTATTGGAATTGCATTGAAAGTTTTCTCATTTCCCACTTCGGGAAATGTAAGTGAATCATATAGCTCAATTAAATTCATACTTGTCTGATAATGTCTCTGCCGATGTGTTCAGGAATCCAAATTGCAAGAGTTGGAACATTGGTGAAACAGGTGTCTCTTAAATTAAGTAAGTGAATCTGAATTGTAAGAATATTGTCATCCTTAATTTCAGAATCCCCAGGATAAATCACTTCACCTATCTTTGGGTTTCGACCTTGAAAGAGTTGTTGAATTTCAGTTTTGCGTAATTTACGAATTCTTTTTTTCCAATCATTCAGACTGGTTGCACTCATCAGATACAATAAACACTTTTTGTTTGGATTGTCTCTCAAATATCTTTTTAAAATACCTCTTAAACTTGAATATGTTGACGAATCACTTTTTCTTGTGAATCGCAAACCATTCAAAAGATTTTCTAAACAGTCTTGTATGGAAAGTGTTGCAACCAAATGTTTTTGTTCTACTGTTCTCTTAACATGTCCTACATCTTGTACAAACGATGTGGCTTTCGGATTCAGAAAATTAAAAATTGTTTCTCTGTTTGTTTGAATAAATTCTTCTGTGTCGTGAGGTGCATTTATTCGAAACCATTTATCACCAAAGCGGTCACGTTCTAAATCATCGTAAAGAATATTTGCTCTTGTCAGATTCAACATACTGTCTAATACAACCCTTCTATCCCAATCGTTCAAGTGTCGATTGTTTACATTAAATCCTTCCAACTGTCCTCTTACATCTTCTTCATGTTCAATAATATTTTTATAAGAATCAATTGTAACATTGTCAAGAAAAACTCTGCAATAACCAAGATATTTTTTTTTATAACCAAAAAATCTTGCTCGTTGTTGTATTGTGTCCACATTTCCGACTCCAATATTTCTCGGCATATATGTAACCGTTAAACCTTCAATTGTAAACCCTCTGTCCATTGATTGCCCACCTACTAAAATCTTTGAGTAGGAATTTTGCCAATTTACTTGTGTTGTTGTTCCTTGTCTTGCATTAACTTCAGTAATTGGTGTGTATTGAATTGCATGAACTAAATCTAAACCCGATAGCTGTTCAAATGGTGGTAAGTTAGGAACCGTTGTTTGTAAATCGTTGTAAGCAGAAAGAAATTCATTTAGTAATTCTGCTTTTTCCTCGTTGACTGTACCTGTAAGTAATCTCCTCCAACTTTCTTTGATTGTGTTTACCCAGTAATAAAAAGTATTATGGTCGTCTTGCAATCTTGACGGATGAATCAGCATCGAACGATTGCGCTGACTTGGGTCTCTATCTAATTTTAAAACCTGTCCTGAAGCAACACCTAAATAAAAGATCTTCAATGCTCTTAATAAACTATTTGGGGCTTCATGTAAGGGTTGTGCAGAAGGCAAATCGGCTGATGGGATTTCAATGATTAAATTCGGATTCTCTTCAAAAAAAGTAATGCCTCCAGTATATTCATCACCAGGAGTTAACAACTTAATAAAGTTTGGCGACAATCTATCCATAATATTGATAAACAAATTTGCTTGTGGCGTTGCTGTGTATTGCAAGAAGGTGTGATGAGGAAGAATATTTCGTAATGCATTTATTGTCTTGTAAATAGTCGAAACATCATTCTCGGTTAAATCTTCAATGTCAATTCCTTGTCGTGCAACCCGTGCTGCTCTTGTATTCAAACTTGCTTGGTCACCTTCATCATCAATTATCAAAGTCGGAACACCTTGTAAATTCATTCTTTGTAAAAGGCTGGCAAGTTTTCTTAAACGAGTTCCGTTCTTCATGACTGTAATCAAAATCGTTTTGCATTTATCTTTGGGAAAAGTGTTGTCAGCCCATTGTCCTAATGTGTCGGTGATACTGTCTTCAAATACCTGATTGTCTAAGTTTGGGTTTGTGAGTTGCAACCATTTTTGTTCAAAGCCATATCTTGAATTTATCCGCAAATCTTTTATTAGTCTGTCAGTAGATTGTTGGAGTAAAATTTTTGTTGTTCCTCCAAGAACAATTACAATCTGGTAGTGATTATCTCTTGCAAGAGCGGTGAGTGTTGTAAATGAAAGTGTCTTTCCGCTTTGAACATATCCGATGACAATCCCTGTTTCGTTGTTAGTTGCTACTACTGGATTGCCACATACTTGCATAATACGAAGTGTTTCATCTAAAACTCTTCTACCAGTTTCATTCAATCCTCCACCATCTGCAAGTTTCGAATTGCTTCTTAACAATCCAAAAGTTTCATCACCAACAAATGGATTCCAGTTTGGATTGTCTGTCTTGTTTTGAATTTCTATTAATTCAGGCATAGTTTATTCTTGAATTGATAAGTCTAAAATAAGTTCATTAAAATTTCTTCTCACATCACCAACAAATTTTGTTCGCTTTGCTATTACTTCTGAAAGACCGAATGCTGCCGCGATACGAAGTATCGGTTCAATTTTATTTGTGTCAGTACCTGCAAATTTAACCATGAATGAGTGAGTGAGTGAAAGACGAATTCCAATTTGTTTTGCTGATTCGTCCTTTGATTTTTCTTTTATAAAACTGTCACTAACTTCAATCATTTCTTTTAATGAAGGGTCATATGAAAGTTCAATTAAAATTTTCCATTTTTCTTTGTTGAAACGAATTTCAAATTCTCTGTGAAGTGTTTTTTCTGTCTTTGTTAATTCCAGTTGTTCCGGTTCTGCTATTTTTGATATTGTGTTGACTATAGAAGCCACCGCTTGTGGTGCTTTCTTTTCAAGATCATCAACAGTTTCATCAAGTGCTTTTTTTGCTGCCTTATATTCTTTTTCTGTTGCTCTTACTCTGTATTGTTCAGCCTGCTGCAAAAGTGGAAATGATTGGCAACTTATGTCATCCTTAAGAAGTTTTAAAAATAAATCAAGATTTTCGTCCCATTGAATCCCTTTCTTGGTGAACGAAACATCGAAGCCCTCTAAATGTAGTTCGCCAAAAACCCTTTGATAACGATAGCTGTTAGGTGCTCCAAAAATAAAGTCTGGTCGAAATCCGTTGTCAAAACTTCCTTCTATAACTCGTCCTCTGCGGAATAATGCAAAACCTGCTTCGGCTGTTGAAGCTTTTTCTCTTATAGCAATAAAGCCATGGACAGATAAATTTTTTTCAATTGGGAAATTAATTTCTTTTTTCCATAGAACCGATTCTCCCTTTGGTTCATCGTATCGTGGAACATCTAAAATTACTGGTTCTGCATAGCTTAATGTTTCTCCGCAAACTTTAAGAATCAAAATATCATTACGAATAAAATCCCTGTAAATACTTTTCAAATGATCTTTTACTTTACCAATCCCTTTCTTTCTTGGCATTCTATTTACATTAAATAACTCGATTGTAGTATAATGATAGTTCTCATCACATTCTTTTATATCTACATCTAGTTCCTCTAACTTATCCGAAAAAATCTTTTCCATTTCAAAGCATACTTTCTTCTCTGTAATTTCGCCCAATGCAGTTGATGTTACACACCATTTATCAGCAAACCAACATGCCGCTGATTTCATACCCATTCCGAATTCTGAAAGTCCAGAGGTGTCTAATGGAATTTCGGCAGCACAAAATGCTCTATGATAATCTTCTTTGTCTATCCCTGCCGCATTATCTCTAATTGTGATTTTGTTCTCGGGTTCATTAATCTCAATACTTACCGAAAGTTGAAACTTTTCTCCTTCAATTGATTTAAGTCGCCCTTTATTTTTGAGATAACTATCAATTGCATTATCTACAAATTCTGCTAACGCAAACCATGTTTCGTATTCTAAAAACTTCAGTACCGAAAGTATAGAAACTTGTGGACGAATACTTACTTTATTAGGCAGCTTCATGTTGTCGTTGGATTGCTAATTGTTGTAAATGTGATACAGTTGCATTATTTAAGTGCATTCTATCTGTAGTATCTATTAAAAGTTTTTCTGCAATTAATTGTACGATTTTAGAATTTACAGCATTGCCCAAAGCTCTGAAAGCAGCATTTTCATTGGTTGGCAATACTATTCCTTCTAACGACTGAAGTCTTAGCCCTTCTTCTTTTGTTAAATATCGGTTTTGCCAACCAATTATAGGAATTTGGGTACTAGTACATACTAATGATGGAAAGAAATCATTTTTTTTAACTCTAATTCCAGAAGCTCTGAATTGTAAAATATATTTCATAATTTTTCGATTGTCTTCATTCACATTCCATTCAAGTTTCTGCCAACTCTGAGAAGGATATTTGGCAATCTCTTTAACAATATTACAAACATATTTTTTGTTGTCAATATAAAATTCGCGACATTGTTTTATATAGTTTTTTTTCCAATTAGGGAAAGCCTTAGTTATTCTAGCATAACTTGGTAACCTTAAACTCTGTTCATTTTTTGAAAACCCTTTTAGAGAACAACCAAAATTTCCTTTAAACTCTCCTAAATCTTCAACTGAAAGTTTTAAAGGATATGAGTTTTCATAAGGATAAGTTGCACCAAATTCCATACCCCAAATAGGGCAACCTGGTATTTTCCTTTCTTTGGGAATTTGATCTAGGAATTGTTGCCAGAGGTTTATACATCCTTGATTTGCTTTTGATAGTTTTTTAATATTTATTGGGTCTATGGAAATGAATTCGTGAATATCGGCGACTGTAGTTTTCTGCTCATCAATTTCATCAAATGTAAATTTTCCCAACCCATTAAGTGAGCCAACAATAAATATTCTTTTCCGATGTTGAGGAATTCCGAAATCTTGAGGAGAATAAATTTCATGAGCAACTTCATATCCTAAATTTGTTAATTCATCATACATATATTTCCAAGTTGCTCTATTATCATGTTTTCTAATAAAAGGAACATTCTCAAGAATAAAATAATTCGGCGTGCGGTGTTTTAGAATCTTTATAATTTCATCAAAGAGATTACCTCTTTCTTTATCTTTTAATCCTGCTTGATTACCAGCTTTCGAAAAAGGTTGGCAAGGAAAGCCCGCACATAAAATGTCATGTGGGGGGATTGAGTCTATTTTTTTTTCTACTATTTTCTTTATGTCACCTCTAGCTTCAATACCCCAATTCATTTTGTACAATTCTCTTAATGTAGGATTTAATTCACTAGCAAAGACACATTCATGGCCCAAAGCATGTAAAGCTTTATGAAATCCCCCAAGTCCTGCAAATAAATCAATAAATTTCATTTGTTCTCTATATCATTTTTAAATTGAATATACTATAAAAAAATCTAACATATTAATTAACCACCCCGCCACAGAATGGACAGGGGTATGAAATTGAATATTTTTATATTCCCAAATTGAAAACCAATGATGCAAGCATCGGGAAATTGAAAATTCAAGTTACAATTTAATTTTGAAAAAATCATCCACTTTTGAATAAAATAAACTTTGTTTGCATCTATTTACTTCATCATCATATTTTTTTACGTTTTTACCGTGACTTCTATATTCCAGCCTGTTACCGGCATTCATTTGTTTCTCATTAGAAAATATTCGGACCCCGATCTGGCAAATTTATCCGTTAAATCTTCTTCTATTAATAACTCATGTTACGCAAAATTCATCTCGAAACTATGATTCATTGAGTCTCGCGTCATGCTCAGAGAAACACGTGGCAATGTTTTTAAATCTGAAACTATGATTCGTGTGATTTTTATGATAACGTAAATCAGTATAAAATGAATCATAGTTCTGACATTTTTGCGTAATATAACTTAATAAGTTCTTTCCCTTAAAAGACTGTCAGCAATATATAATATTATTATTTTAAAAACATCGGTATAAGTACGTAGAACCATGCGAACGATTACGTAGGACAGTTGGCGGACGATGGCATTTCGGACTATTTTTTACAAATTTTCAGAGAATTATCTGCCTGAACTGAAATTATTTTATCCAAAATACAAATATGATGCTTTTATGGGGCAGGGGATGCTATAAACTGACAGATTTTTCTTTAAGCGAACTGCAAATTTGTCAAATCATCTGTTTGTTCTGATGGACTGTCTGACAGCATTTATCTGATTCACTCATATTATTTTGCCCTTATCCGTGAAATCTGTGAAATCCGTTTAATCCGTGATTCAGAACTGTGATTAAAATAATTTCCCTGAAGAGAATGCCAAATCATAAAAATCATCATAATCACAGGAAACACAGTCCGGACAATATAATCTAAACGTTGGTATGCCTGTTGTCCCAATGCTGTAAGATTCAGGTACAAAACCTTTTATTGCGCCCCCTTCTCAGGGCTTTGGGGTTGTCGGGGGGTATTTATTTTTCACAGGGCGATGCCCTGTGCTATTATATTATGCCCCTTCAGGGCAGACACAAATAATAAATCACCAATTCCCGACACATCGAAGCCCTGAAGGGGCGTTATATATTAGCGATGGGCAGCGCCCATCGGGGAAAATGACACGAACGAAACAAAAATCCACACACACCACGCGTTAACCTGACAGCATTGCCTGTTGTCCCAATGCTGTCAGATTCAGGTACAAAACCTTTTATTGCGCCCTTTTTCAGGGCTTTGGGGTTGTCGTGGGGTATTTATTTTCCATAGGGCGATGCTCCTGAAAAACCATGAAGGAGTTGTTGCAGAAGCATCTAAAGTCGTTGCGGGGTAACCTAAAGTCGTTGCGCGGCAGTCTGGAGTTGTTGTAAAACAGTCTAAAGTCGTTGTAAAATAGTCTGGAGTCGTTGCAGCGGAGCGGGTAGTCTTGTCGCCGGCTTATTATGTTCTGACGCCGGGGTCCGGAGTCGTTGCAAAGTAGTCCGGAGTAGTTGCGGGAGTGTCTAAAGTCGCTGCGCGACAGGCTAAAGTGGTTGCGTGAACGCCTAAAGTGTTTGCGCGGTAGTCTGGAGTCGTTGCAGGGACTCCTAAAGTCGTTGCATGGTAACCTAAAGTCGTTGCGCGACAGTCTGGAGTCGTTGTAAAACAGTCTGGAGTCGTTGCAGCGGAGCGGATAGTCCTGTCGCCGGCTTATTATGTTCTGACGCCGGGGTCCGGAGTCGTTGCAAAGTAGTCCGGAGTAGTTGCGGGAGTGTCTAAAGTCGCTGCGCGACAGGCTAAAGTGGTTGCGTGAACGCCTAAAGTGTTTGCGCGGTAGTCTGGAGTCGTTGCAGGGACTCCTAAAGTCGTTGCATGGTAACCTAAAGTCGTTGCGCGACAGTCTGGAGTCGTTGTAAAACAGTCTGGAGTCGTTGCAGCGGAGCGGATAGTCCTGTCGCCGGCTTATTATGTTCTGACGCCGGGGTCCGGAGTCGTTGCAAAGTAGTCCGGAGTAGTTGCGGGAG
>JBAXDX010000043.1:0-23405 GCA_037140715.1 Ignavibacteria bacterium | reverse complement strand
GGACATCGCTGTTGGTCTTTTGAAGGAATGCGCTGAACTGGGTATTATTCTCGAAGTTGAAGCTGGCGTTGTAGGCGGCGAAGAAGACGGAGTTAATAACGAAGGCACTCCGGCAGAAAAACTTTACACTACACCAGAAGATATGGTCGAAGTTTACAGAAGACTTTCAGCGGTAGAAGGCGGACGGTTCATGTTTGCTGCTACATTCGGGAACGTACACGGTGTTTATAAGCCTGGCAATGTAAAACTTCGTCCTATTATTCTTAAGGAAGGACAGGATGCATTGGATGTTAAATTCGGAGAAGCCGCATCGTTTGATTTGGTTTTCCATGGTGGTAGCGGTTCGTCTTTGGCTGAAATAAGAGAAACTCTTGAGTATGGTGTAATCAAGATGAATGTTGATACTGATACACAGTATGCCTTTACGCGTCCGCTCGTTGACCATTTCTTCAGAAATTATGATGGAGTGCTGAAGGTTGAAGGCGAAGTCGGCAACAAGAAAATGTATGACCCGCGCACATATCTGAAAAAATCAGAAACTTCGATGAAGGAAAGAGTAAAACAGGCAGTTGTCGATCTGCGCGGTGAAGGAACCACGTTAGGAAGATAGGTTTCCTGTCAAAAGAATTATATGTCCATTCTTCTTTCTTAGTCTTACCCGATTATGATTAAGAAAATCTCTCTTGAACTTAAACACAGCCGCCTGTTAAAAAAGCGGCTGTGTTTTTTTCGTATATAAATCATATTTTTGCGTTAAGAAGTGTAATTGAGGTAAAATGGACTGGTTATTAAAAACTCCTATCACTCACCGAGGCTTATTCGACAACAGGACAATCCCGGAGAATTCCCTCCTCGCATTTGAAGCCTCAGCCAAAGCCGGATATCCAATAGAATTAGACGTAAGAATGTTAATTGATGGTCAGCTTGCGGTTTTTCATGATATTTCCCTCTTAAGAATGACCGGGCAGAAAGGCTCAATACTAAAAAAAAACTCCGGAGAACTAAAACAATTTCACCTGCTTGATACAAACGAAACAATTCCATTGTTGCAGGAAACGCTGGAACTGGTTTCAGGCAGGGTTCCGTTGCTTATTGAGATAAAGAACCGCAAAAGAATCGGCAAGCTGGAATATAAACTCCTCTCGATGCTTTTAAAATATAAAGGTGAGTATGCAGTTGAATCATTTAACCCGTGGGTAGTCAAATGGTTCAGCCTGAATGCTCCGCATATCTGGCGCGGTCAGCTATCGGGCGGACTTGGAAAAGGACATATAGTACTTAGGAATACACTTCTGCGCATAGCGATGCTTTCAAAGCAAAGCCACCCTGATTTCATAGCATTCGATATAAACCATCTGCCTGCGCGCGCAGTTACAAAGCTTAAGGCAAAGGGATGCCCTGTCATTGGTTATACGGCAAAATCAAAAGAGCAGTTCAAACAGGCAATGAACTATTGCGATAATGTCATCTTTGAAGGATTCGTGCCTTCAGAAAAGGAAAACTCCGGAACCGCGCGTTCAAAATATAAAGTCAGATAAAATATTTTTCCCGATAATACTAATTCATGTTACGCAAAATTCATCCCGAACTATGATTTATATGATAGCGCAATCAGCATAAAATGAGTCATAGTTCTGACATTTTTACGTAACATGAGTTACTTTAAGATTCCTTTTATTTACCCGATTACAAAGAAAGCTGTAGCCTGCGATGGCTGGTAAGGTAAATTCAGACTAAAAACAGCATGTCAAAACATGGAATATCCATAATTATTTCAATCGCCTGCGAAAAAAGCTTAAACTGCGAGTTTGCTCATCGAGTTTAAAGGGTTCCGCTGGCAGAAGAAGATAACTACGTTGTTCTTTTCAAAATGAGCTACCACACTAAACTTTTTTATACCGAGACTATAGGTAATGTTAGAAAATTCCTTTTTTATCATGCTGATTATTTCTTTATCTGTCAGATTATCGTTAAATGTCATTTGGTATTTTCTCCGCGATGGAGTAATTTCCTTGTAACTTTTGCTAAGCATGGCATCATAGAATTTTTTCGTCTGACTTAATGTGGTCCCCTCATCCAAACTTACCGATAGATTTACATTTGTACCCATTTTGATATCCGCTATTTATATGTATTGATAGAAATTTTCTTGAATAAAAAGAACTGACCACAAATACCGGACTGTCGTCCGTGGTTCTTTAGGATTCACAACAGTTTTTGGCTGACGGATGCATCTTTTTAAAATTTGTGAAGCCACGTCAAAACCTGCCGACAATATATAACATGATCTTTTAAAAAACATCGGTATAAGTACGTAGATCCATGCGAACGATTACGTAGGTAATTTGCTGAGAGCGGGCATTTTTTACAACTTTCTATGAGCTTTTAAAGAATTTATGCGATAAAATCGTGTCTTCATGTAAATTATTCCAATCCATATTTTATTTCACCGACTTTGACTCAAAATCAAACGGTGCTAAAAACTTCGTTTTCCCGCAATATTCGCTGTTTCTAAGAATATAAATGAAGCGCCACCATGGTTCTTTGCCCACATTTTAGACTTTTGAGTGGCATCTACGTAATCGTTCGCATGAATCTACGTACTTATACTGATTCTTTTTATCTATCTATGTATTATATTTAGCTAAATAAAATAAAAAGGACTGAAATGACAAGAATAAGTTCATATTCGGACAAACTTACTGACTCTCATAAGAGATTGGAAATGTACGTTGCGCGTATGCAGGAGATTCAGGAAAAGGAAAATCAGAAGATTTCTCACGAACTTTATGACAATATCGGGCAGAGCCTTCTGCTTGCAAAAATAAAGTTGCAGAAATATGCCGAAGTATTTTCCAAAAACGGGGAGTCATGGAATTTTAATGAATTACTTAGTCTTCTGGAAATGAGTTGTAATGAAATAAAAAGCATATCTCAAAGCCTGAGACCAAGGATACTTGACGAAATGGGGATTGGGATGGCTCTTTCAAGCATGGTCAACTCAATTTCCAAGCGGACCGGTATCAGGTGGAGTGTTGATATTATCGAAGAGAATGGATATATTGACAGCGGTCTTCAGGCACAGTTATACGGAATCGTGCGGGATATCATAAACAACAGAGTACGAAACTCGCACGTTTCAGAATTTAGTATCCAGCTTATAAACCAGCCTGAGAAAATTCAGTTGTTTTTAAGCGATGATGGAACTGAAGAAACTCCCGGATGGCACAATAGTGACAATGAAAAAATAGATGAAACTTTGCCAATAGATTTTATCGGACAAAAGGTAAAAAATCTTAACGGAATAATGAAAATTGATTTTACTCCATTTAATGGCAATCTAATCATAGTAGAAATTCCAAAGAAAATTAGCTGATTTTTTTGAAAAATATGAACATTAAACTATTAGTAGCTGATGACCATGCTCTCTTTAGAAGCGGTATAATCAGCATGCTCGAAGACATAAATGATATTTTTGTGGTCGGACAGGCAAAGAATGGTGAAGAACTCATCGAACAGTATTTTTGTCTTAAACCCGATGTCGTACTTGCCGATATTTCCATGGAAGGAATGTCTGGCCCGCGGGCCGTTGCAAAAATAAAGGAAAGAGATGAGAATATAAAAGCACTCTTCTTATCAATGCACCAGGGAGAAGAGTATATTTTCCACTGTCTGAAGTCGGGAGGTTTAGGGCTGATAAGCAAGGATATTATGCAGGGTGAAATGGTTTTTGCCATCAAAAGCATCTTTAATGGGAACAAATATTTTGGTGCCAGTTGGACGGAAGAAGCCTTGGATGCCCTTGTCAATAAGTATTCGCACCCTTTCGGTCCTATTGATATAATTGGTGGCAACCTTCCGCTTACAAAAACTGAAATGGAGGTATTACTACAACTCGGACTAGGCTACACAAGCAAAGAAATCTCCGATATTTTAGGACTTGCCAAACGTACCGTAGATACACACCGTAGCAATATCATGCAGAAACTCGGATTTACAAAACTGCCTGAGGTTATTAAGTTTGCTATTATGTTCGAACATAATAAGAAAATAGGCTGACAAAGGGCGACTCTCTGTCCCCGCTCAAAATACAGTACGTTCTTCATAATCTTAAATATATTGCTTCAAAAAATGATTATGAAAAGCTATCCTGCACCCGCCCTTTATTAATTTAATAATTTTCAATTTATTAAATTAATAATTCTTAGCTAACTCTTTTTGTTTTATAGTTTTAAAAGCCGGGATAGTACCTATATAATAGAATTATTCTGCATCCGGGAGAATACTAATTAATGGGCATAATTATTGCCACTCCGCAGACTGAGAACTGGGTTAATTATTTTAAATAAAACAAACATGATAATTACTCGCAGAGAGTCCATAACCAAACCCGCATTAGTTACCACAATGATAAGGAAATTCTTTATTGCCTGATGATGTTTAAGTCAACGTATGGGTACGGGCTTCATTCATGAGTCGTTCCATAAGGATGGTTCAAAGAAGTTTACACGAAAATGGTTCGCATAGACAACCCCGCTCTTTGGCGAACTGGTATTGAAGATTCATGTAGAGAACCTGGGATTGCTGAAAGAAAAAATATAAAATGGGACACCTATCCCCTGAACTTTCCCTTGAAAAGGGAAAAAATTAAATTCCATTTCTTTTTGAGAGGGGGAATGGGGTCAGTTTTTTTAACAAGTTGATTTATAAAAAAGGAGAACATAATGGCTGTTTCCAGTCCACCGATTAATCGTACAAATTCACAAGTGCAGCAGACAGATGCTAAGTATACACCTGCTCTTATCGTACTGACAAGCTTATTTTTTATATGGGGGTTTTTAACCTGTCTGAATGATATAATTATTCCGCATCTAAAGGCGGTCTTTTCGCTTAACTATACTCAGGCGATGCTTATACAGTTCTGTTTCTTTGGTGCGTATTTTATTGTTTCGCTTCCATCAGGTATCTTAATTGAGAAAATCGGATATAAAAAAGGAATCATAACCGGACTAATTACCGCTGGTATCGGTTGTCTCGCTTTCTATCCCGCGGCCGGAATGCGCTCTTATCCGGTTTTTCTTTTGGCTCTCTTTATTCTTGCCGCTGGCATTACACTACTTCAGGTCGCAGCTAATCCTTATGTGGCTATCCTTGGCAAACCGGAAACAGCGTCCAGCAGGCTTAATCTGACACAGGCGTTCAACTCGCTCGGTACCACCATTGCTCCTTACTTCGGCTCATTATTAATTCTTTCAGTAGTTGTAAAAAGTGCTGAGGAGATAGCGAAATTGAACCCGGTCGAACTTACAGTTTACCAGGCAACTGAAGCTGCAGCAGTTCAGGTTCCGTATATCGGTCTTGCAGCGGCTTTGCTTGTTATCGCCGGAGTTATAGCAATGTTCAAACTTCCTGAAATTGAAGCCTCATCGGTCGCAGCAAGTGGCAATGATGGCGTTGTGGGGCACTCACTCGAAAGCGCTTGGAAATATAAGCACTTGGTGCTTGGCGCAGTAGGTATTTTTGTTTATGTAGGCGCTGAAGTTTCTATCGGCAGTTTTCTTGTTAACTATCTTGGTCAGCCTTACATCGCCGGACTAAAAGAAGCTGATGCGGGCAAATTTGTTTCATTCTACTGGGGTGGCGCTATGATAGGCCGTTTTGTTGGCTCATTCCTTCAGACAAAGATTAAACCGGGATTATACCTTGCATTTAATGCGTTTGTCGCCTCTACTCTTGTGCTGGTTACAATGCTGACAAGCGGTTCAATCGCAATGTGGTCGATACTGGCTATCGGTTTATTCAACTCGATTATGTTTCCTACAATATTCACGCTTGCTATCGATGGACTTGGAAAACATACCGGACAGGGTTCAGGCATTCTTTGTGCGGCTATCGTTGGCGGTGCCTTGCTTCCGTTGCTTCAGGGCTTTATTGCTGATAACATCGGCATTCATCACGCGTTCTTCCTGCCGGCCATCTGCTATTTATTTATAGCTTATTACGGATTGAAGGGACATATTCCAGCATTGGTCAAAACTTCAAAGGCGTAAAGACAGAATGAACAAGACAGACGTAACACTAGGAATTGATATTGGCGGTACTAACACGGTCTTCGGCTTTGTAGATAAGGACGGAAACTGCGTTGCCGAATCGGCAATTGATACTAACTCTCAGGAAAAGGCACCGTTGCTTTTTGAAAGACTTCACACGGCTATAGATAAACTCTACAGCACTATTTCAGATAAGTATAATTTTATCGGTATTGGTATCGGTGCTCCTAACGCAAACTACTATAAAGGCACAGTTGAACAGCCGCCAAATCTTAACTGGGGAACGGTTAATGTACTTGATATCTTAAAAGAGTATTATGACCTTCCTTCAGCAATAACAAACGATGCCAATGCTACCGCAATTGGCGAGATGCAGTTCGGTGCGGCAAAGGAACTGAAGAATTTCGTGGTCATTACGCTTGGTACCGGTTTGGGTAGTGGCATAGTCGTTAATGGCGAGTTGCTTTATGGAGCCGATGGTTTCGCAGGCGAAGTTGGTCATACAGTCTATGACCCCAATGGCCGGCAATGCGGATGCGGCAGACGCGGTTGCTTAGAAACTTATGCCTCTGCAAGTGGAATCAAAAGGACAGTCTATGAACTGCTCTGTAATTCAACAGCCGAAAGTAAATTGAGAGATGTAAGTTTTAATGATATTACTTCAAAAATGATTTATGACGCCGCAATGGACGGAGATAAGATAGCCCTCCAGGCATTTGATTTTACAGGCAGGGTTCTTGGGCTTAAGCTTGCAGATACTGTAGCTCACCTTAGTCCTGAAGCTATAATCCTGTTCGGTGGACTGGCAAATGCCGGCAAGCTGATATTTGACCCGACACAGAAATATATGGAAGAAAATATGCTTAACATCTTTAAGCATAAGGTTAAATTGCTTCCATCGCCATTAATAGAAGGTAATACGGCTGTTCTCGGGGCAAGCGCTCTTATTTGGAACGAGCTTGCCAAGTCACAAAAAGCCGTCTAATAAGTTAATTTCTGTTAATATTTGAGATATAAAACTAAATAGAATTATTTAACTAAATTGAGGTCCCGATGAAAAAAACGATTCGAAATATGGTCTTGCTGACGGTTCCTGTAATTGCCTTTATGCTTATCGGTTTTACGGGTAGCGTTCCTGCAAAGAAATCAGCAAATGAAAAGAAAGCAGAGACTTTACTTGCGCAGATGACTCTGGATGAAAAAATTGGACAGATGACACAGGTTGATATAGCCGCGCTCGATAACGATGAGGATATAAGTACGCTGGCTATTGGTTCAATGCTGAGCGGCGGTGACTCTGATCCCGCGGACATTTCGGCAAAGGGTTGGGCAGATACTTTTGACAAATATCAGTCGATTGCTCTTAAAACCCGCCTGAAAATCCCAATTATCTACGGTATTGATGCTGTTCACGGCAACAACAATGTTAATGGTGCTGTTATATTCCCGCATAACGTTGGTCTCGGCTGTACAAATAATGCAGCTCTGGTTGAAAAAACTTCAAGAATTATTGCTGAGGAAGTAAGAGGCACGGGTACACAGTGGGCATTCGCTCCATGTATCGCGGTTCCTCAGAATGAGAGATGGGGACGCACGTATGAAGGATTCGGCGAAAATCCAAAACTCATAAAGAAAATGGCCACCGCTTCAGTAAAAGGTTTACAAGGTAAGAATCTTGCCAGTCCGACTTCGGTTTTAGCGTGCGCAAAGCATTTCTTAGGCGATGGCGGAACAACCAATGGCATTGATCAGGGAAATACAGAATGCGATGAAACTACATTAAGAAAAATCCACATGACCGGCTATATTGACGCTATTAAGGCTGGTGTTGGTTCAATCATGGTATCTTATTCAAGCTGGAACGGACAGAAAATGCACGGCAACAAGCACTTACTTACCGATGTGCTTAAAGGCGAACTTGGCTTTAAGGGAATTTTGGTCAGCGACTGGGCTGCAATTGATCAGCTTTCACCAGACTTTAAGAAGGATGTTGAAATATCAATTAACGCCGGACTTGATATGATTATGATTCCTAACGGTTCAGCAAAGCCAAACAATTACAAGGAATTCATCATGAATATGAAGGAGCTTGTAGCAGAGGGTAAAATCCCAATGTCAAGAATTGACGATGCAGTTCTGCGCATACTCAAAGTTAAATATGATATGGACTTGTTTGCTCATCCAATGACAGACAGAAAATTAACGGAGAAAGTCGGTTCAGCCGAACATCGTATGGTAGCAAGAGAAGCCGTACGCCAGACATTAGTGCTACTAAAGAATAAAAATAACGTACTTCCTGTTTCAAAATCAGCCAAGAGAATTCATGTAGCCGGCATAGGCGCAGACAACATCGGTATGCAGTGCGGCGGCTGGACAATAGGCTGGCAGGGTGCAATGGGAAATATTATTTCAGGCGGAACAACTATTCTTCAGGCTCTGAAGAGTACTGCTGGAAAGACGACTAACGTAACTTATTCGGAAAACGGTACAGGTGCCACAGGCGCTGACCTTGGTGTAGTGGTAATCGGAGAAACTCCTTACGCAGAAATGAAGGGTGACAAGGAGGATTTAAGTCTGTCAGAGAAAGACATCGCAGTAATTGAAGAAGTTAAAAAAGCCGGCATTCCGGTAGTAGTCATTCTCCTTTCGGGGCGTCCGCTGATAATCGAGCCAATATTAAATAAGGTCGATGCGTTTGTAGTGGCATGGCTTCCCGGGACAGAAGGTCAGGGTATTGCCGATGTATTGTTTGGCGATTATAATTTTAAAGGCACGCTCTCGCATTCATGGCCAAAAACTATGGCTCAAATTCCTGTCAACATAGGCGATAAGAATTATGATCCACTTTTCAAATATGGATTCGGTCTTCAATACGAAATAAAGAAAGTCGCGGTCAGCAAGAAATAGTAATTTTCTTAATCATACTCATAATCACACCCGGTTATGAGTATGATTATAAAGTTATGTTCAAACCTTATCCCCATAAAAAATGTTAAGCACATGAATAATTTATGCGGGGGAACCAATATTTTACTCATTATTAATAATATTAAGTAAATCAGCTTATGAAAAGTTTAATTTATTTATTCTTCCTCTTATCAACTGCCGTATTTGCACAGAATGTTAAAGAAAAAATAATAGCTACTGTTGGTAATAAGCAGATAACGGAAAAAGAATATAAAATCCGCTACGAGCTAATGCCTCATATCAGTAAAAATCAGGATATCGTAGATTCCGTAAAGAATGAATTTGTCTATTCCTTAATTGCCGAGAAGCTTCTGGCTCTCGAGGCTGCCGAAAAAGACTATGACACGACCGATATTATCAAATACTCAATGCAGAGTATCGAAAAGCTTTACGTTAAGGACGCGCTTTATAAGGAAGAAGTTGAGAAGAAAGTAAAAGTAAATCCAAAGGAAATTATAGCAGGCTCGTTCCGGCTCGGCTGGAGTCTTAAGGTAAATATTATAAGCTCTGCCGATTCGGCTGAAATCGCCGGATTGTATTCACAGCTAAGGAAAGGTGCTTCGTTCGACTCTCTTTTAATAAAGCACGATGAATACGCAGGACAGCAAACCCCTGTTACAATAAACTTCGGAGATATGACCTTTGAGTTTGTAGAAGACACACTCTATAACATGAAACCAGGCGCTATCTCACAACCTGTTCACACCGAAGAAGGCTGGTTTATCTTTAAACTTGTAGCTAAAGAACCTAATATTGAAAAAAAAGAGAAACCGGACAATATTTCCAAGAAGGCCGAAGACGTGATACATACGCGCAAGGCACAAAAGATTGAGCGACAGTTCAGGAAAAGTTTCCTTTCCAAGGCGAAAGTAAATACTGTCGGTCCGCTTTTCTATCGTATTGTAGAAAAGAGTACCGCAATATTGGCGCAAAAAGCCACTCTGCCCGAAAACCAGACAGACATAGTAAATCTCGAAGACAATGATGTGGACTCAATCATGCGTCAGTTCGGAACGGATACGCTTAAACTGACACTTATCCGGTTTGAAGAAAATCCTGTCAGCGTAAAGGATTTCCTTTATAGCTTTATTACGGACGGCTTTACAGTAAAGCAGCCCACGGTCGAAAGTGTCGGAGTAAAACTAAGGGCGTTCCTGCACACTTATATTGACAACGAGCTTCTTTCGCGCGAGGCTTACCGCCGTGGTATGCAGAATCTTCCTGAGGTGAAGCGCGAGATGGAATGGTGGAGAGAAAACTATATTTCGCATATACTTAAAAATCAGATTTATGATTCAACTAAGATCTCAGACGAAGAGATTACCGATTATTACAAGAAAAATAATTCCGGAGGATCTATTACCGAAGTAAATATAATTGAAATCCTTACCTCGAGTCTTCAGGATATTGAAGCGATCATGAATGGTTTACAGAAAGGCACAGATTTTAAGGCGCTTGCAAAACAATACAACAAACGCGAATCAAGCAAAGATAAAGATGGCGAGAGCGGATTCTTCCCCGTTACAATGTACGGCGAAATAGGCAGGACGGCAGATCGTATGAAAATCGGAGACGTCTATGGTCCGCTTAAAGTAGAAGACGGCTATTCGATATTTAAGCTTATAGACAGGAAAGAAAAACGCGACTCGCTTACAAAAACGTTCGAAGAGATAAAGGAACAACTTAAGGAAGACCTCTTCTCGCGGAAGCTCGGCGATTCGTTTAATAAATATACCGCCAGTCTGGCTGTAAAGTACGGAGTAAAGGTAAATCGCCAGGCTCTTAAAAATATCAGAGTAAGCGAAATAAATATGTTTACCTCGCGTATTATGGGCTTCGGAGGAAGAATGACCGCCATTCCATATACGCCACCTCTTTATGAATGGGTAAAAGAGCTGAAGAATAATCTGAATCTATAGCTGATTAAAAATATCGGGCAGAGGAGTGTATGACAAATTTTTCTTATGCTCATAATCTCAATCATAATCATACTCACTTTATCTAAAACGATTATGATTACGATTAAGAAAATCACAGCCCGTATTCCCACTCCATCCGAAGTCTCCAAAAAATAATCCTAAAACAGCTCCTGCCCAAATTCAGGCTGTCCCCTGCTGTCGGTAGTTTTATTGAATCTTTCGAAATGAACAATTATGTTTCGTTGTTAATTTCTCGTTATTATCTGAGGAGAACGAAGTGGAACTGGAAACTAAGACATACTCATATTTCGATGAAGCGAAAAAATGGCTTCCTTCCGTTATAATGCTTCCGGTAATAGTTTATCTTGTTATAAACCGGGGCATTTACACGATGATTGATAACGCCGATCTGGTAATCCATGAAGGCGGGCATATAGTCTTTATGATATTCGGCTCATTTATATATACCGCAGGCGGAACGCTTATGCAGATACTTCTTCCCTCGCTTATCATCTTTTATTTCTTCCGCAACTTCTACAAAACCGGCATACAGGTTTCAATGCTCTGGCTGGGTCAGAACCTTATTAATATCAGCGTCTATGCCGCCGATGCTCGCGCGCACAAGCTTCGCCTGCTTGGCAACGGCAGACTTTACCACGACTGGACTTACCTTCTGTCGCATACTGGTCTGTTGGAGTACGATACTGAAGTGGGATATTTCTTCTTTGGTCTTGCTATACTGGTATTTTTAGCCGCGCTGATACTGCCTTATTTTATAGAATAAATATATCCGCTTGCTAACAGCCGTTATAATTTCCAATAGAAACGATAAAACCTAAAGTAACGGGAATATACTGCGGATGGCTAAATTGTGAAGACCAGCCGGCATTGAATCCCTCTCATTTTTTTCAGTCAAAGGAACTGCACCGGTTTACCAGTGGCGAAAGAAGGACAGAAAACTGACCCGGACAAATTAATCAAACTGAAGTTTTATATTAACTATCTCAGGTCTGTTGCCAAGTCTGATCGGCGCTCCCCAACTGCCATATCCGCTTGAAACATAAAAATTAGTATTCCCTTTCTTCTTAAAACCCCAGCTTACCTCATAAATACGGTCAGTAATAAAGTTAAACGGCCAGAGCTGTCCGTGATGCGTATGACCGGATAGCTGAAAATCTACTCCGTTATGCACGGCTTCGTCCAGATTGAAAGG
This sequence comes from Ignavibacteria bacterium, assembly GCA_037140715.1. Lineage (GTDB taxonomy): Bacteria > Bacteroidota > Ignavibacteria > Ignavibacteriales > SURF-24 > JAUZPB01. The sequence continues at coordinate 11,256 of JBAXDX010000043.1, read as the reverse complement.
CTGATGATCCATTAAAATAATTGGTTTTGACTTATCAATGTCTTGCAGTAGTTCTTCGATAGTTTTTCTTTTTCTTACCTGATTGAGCGCTCTGTCATCGCGACCGACCAGGTAGAAGTCATCGTTTATCTTAATAGTTTTATCTCTTAACATTGTAACGCCGTGATCGGTAAGATATTTTTCAGCCGCCTGAACACCGCCAAAAAAACTCATGGTTGCCTGTTACAGCATAAACTCCGTACTTTGCCTTTAGTTTTAGGAGTGTAGCTCCCAGATTCTGTTTTATTACCGGGCCTAAATCTTCGTCCACTATATCGCCGGCAAACAGTATTATGTCAGGATTCATGGAGTTCATTTTATCGACAAGATAAGTCAGCCTGCCGTTGCGAATAATTGTCCCGAGGTGAATATCCGAGGCAGCTGCAATATTAAGCGTTTTTTGTACGCCGGCTTTTTTATCTATCCTGATATCCATCGGGAAAACGCGCGGCGTAAGGGCGTTAATTCTGCCCGCGATAATCGTTATTATGACAGCCGATATAAGAACCGTCGCCGATATTACTTTTGTTTTTGCCCAGTCTCTTGTAATAAAATCAGGGAAAAATCCCGTAAGGTTGTTTATTCCTCTTAACAGATCGAACAATAATAGTCCTAAAAAAGAATAGAGCATTATGCCCAGCCAGAACGATCCCGTCCAGATAAGTATATCGCTAAATGTAGAAATGGAATATTTCTCAACCCACCGGCCTATGACGTAGGATAGCGACAGAACGAGAAATATTCCAATATAGTAAAACCTTAAAACCGAGCCTTTGGGAATTGCCTGCCAGCCACGAATAAATATATAAAAATTTACCAGTCCATAAAGTAGAAGAACTACGCTGATGAAGATTAAAAAATTTTTCATGCTTTCGTAAAATGGTTATTGAATAGAATATTTCAACAATAGATAAGTCTCTGCGGTTTCACCTGGAAGATATATTTATTGCCGAAAGAATATTACAGGCAGGCAAAAAAAAAGCGCCTATAAAATAGGACGCTTTTTGGGAACAAAGAAAAATATTTTTATTAATCGCGTGGTTTTGCTTCATTAACTACAATACTTCTTCCGTCTAATTCAGAATTATTCAATGTTCTTATTGCATCATTGGCTTCATTCTGGCTTGCCATTTCCACGAAACCAAATCCCTTTGATCTTCCGGAAGCACGGTCCATTATTACTTTTGCAGATACAACTGTTCCATATTTCTGAAAAGTTTCTTCTAAAGACTGATCATTAATTGACCATGGTAATGAACCGATAAATAGTTTAGTACTCACTATAGAACCTTATAAATATAATATAACATTTCCGGTCTAGTTCCGGTATCTAAAGTTAGTGAAACTATATCGGATATCCTATGAAAATGTTATGAATCTCTGATGTACTGCCAGGTAAAAGAAAATTACCGGGAATTTGAAAAGTAAACTACGCCTGTCTCTTTTAAATATTTCATAGAAACAGGGTAACTATTTGGGTTTAAACCAGACCAAAGGATTTGAGAAAGGTGTACGATAAATTTCCCTTTTAATCATACTCATTTTTGCTGTTATACGGGCGAAGTCCCGTTGCTGATATATTTCTACCCAGGCTTGTTTCCGGAGCTGACAACCAAAAGGAAAATTTGTCGTACATCCGGTACATACCTGCCAAAGATTTTACCAGAGAAGTGCATTCAGAATCTATGGGTCTCCCGGTTAACAGCGTAAAACCCGTCTTACGTTCCTGTATTCTTAGTGCAATTACCAAAAAGGCTGTTTCCCGTTCATAAATGATATATTTTATTTCGGGACAGGTCTGGTGAATTGCAGAACCTGTCTGTGTAAAAGCAGAAATCGCTTGTGCACTAAGAACAATGCTTCGTATGGGCATAATTACGCCCGATAAATTTTCCTTCAGGCACAATAAAATGCTGTTTTCTGCTTTTCCATTCTGTATTATTCTTTTATTGAAGGGAATTTGTCTTACACCAGGTTGTCCTTAATCTTAAAAAATAGTAATTTTAGCGACAAGACCTGTAACATTATTGATTTAGACAGATTTGGAACAGATGTAATGGATTTAAGTATTAACGATGTCTCCATCCTTTTGATGCTGGACAAAAAAGAAATCGAAAAACTGGTAAAAAAGAAACTCATACCTTCCGAGAGCATCCAGAATAGGACCCGCTTTAGTAAACAGGCAGTAATTGAATGGGCGCTTCTGAACAATAAACCGATAAACCTCTCGGCAACCGAACACTTTAGCGAGTTTCAGTTTGAAACTATCTCGCCTCTTCTCGATGAAGGTTCATTTTTCCATGACTGCGATTTTACAAAGGGAAATTATATAAAGGAAATGATTAGTTTGATTGACCTGGAGGGAGATATTGACCGGGGAATAATAGTTGAACTCCTGTCAAGCCGCGAGAAACTTATGTCCACAGCCATCGGCAACGGCATAGCTCTTCCTCATCCGCGTATTCCAATTATACTTGGACATGGGAAACCCCTGATAAACTTCTTTATCCTGAATAACCCGCTCGACCTGAACGCGTTTGACGGCGAACCGGTAAATACAATTATTCTTATCGTATCTCAGACTATTAATCAGCACCTCTATATTATAGCGCACCTTAGCGATCTGCTTTGCAAAGAGGAATTCCGTTCGAGTCTGAGGGATAAAAAGCCTGTCAGTGAGATACTCCGCCTGATTGCATCGCTGGAAAGTCAGAGAAAATCCCAACAGACTAAATAAATTGGCACAATGAACAAGTTTTTCTTTATATCTGTGGATATTAAATGATTGTTAATATTTTCTTCATTGGAATTATTATCCAGATGGCATTCGCCATAATTCCATTGTTTATAAAAAATCAAAAGACCTGCTCTGCGGTCAGCCACTTTGGCGCTATGGCGGGAATTATTATTAGTTTTTCTGCCACTTCAGCCATGTTGCTTTTCAAGCCTCCTGCTCTCGTTGATATTTACAGCCACGCTTACTGGGGAATGTTTAATTTCCGGTTCGATTCCCTGTCGCTGTTTTTTATGATTTTAATTCAATTGCTAAGTATTCCGGTACTCATCTACAGCTATGCTTATCAAAAGCCATACATTGCCACCGGTAAAAGTATTAAGCTCTCGGTATCTTCATTCATTTTGCTGATAGCTTCGTTGCAGTTGCTGGTAGTGGCAAATCATGCGGTACTGTTCCTCATCTTCTGGGAACTGATGGCTCTGTTATCATACCTCAATATGATTTTTGAACATGAGAAACCTGAAGTACAGAAAGGAAGCTTTATTTATTTTATCGCCACACATGCAGCTACTTTCTTTCTGTTTGCATTCTTCCTGATTCTTCATTCAGTTACAGGTTCCTATAACTTTTCTGATTACCATATAATAAGCGATGGCTCGGCATTATATTATACTCTCTTCGTGCTCGGTTTTATCGGCTTTGCTATAAAGGCAGGGTTTATGCCGTTTCATTTCTGGTTGCCGCGGGCACACCCGATTGCTCCGACATATCTTAGCGCATATCTTTCCGGGGTAATTATAAAGCTTGGTATCTACGGCATTTTCCGTGTCTTTGAGTTTCTTAATCCGACCGACCCTTTTCTTGGCTGGGCAGTACTTGTAATAAGTATGTTTAGTACGATATTCGGTGTCTGGTATGCTCTTGCTCAAAGGGACATAAAAACCCTGCTGGCGTATTCATCAATTGAAAACATAGGCATTATTGGTATAGGCCTTGGTGTAGGACTCTTAGGACTTGCCTCCGCGAATCAGTCTGTAATTATTCTTGGCTTTGGCGGAGCGCTCTTCCATACATTTAACCATGCGATATTTAAGACTCAGCTATTTATTGGTGCAGGCATTATTTATCAGCACACGCACACGCGCGATATTGAGAGGATGGGGGGCATAATTCATTCAGCGAAATGGCTTGCGCTCCTTTTCCTTGTCGGCTCTGTAGCAATCTCAGGCATCCCGCCGTTAAACGGATTTGTTTCGGAATTTATTATTTATAATAGTTTCTTTAAGACTGCCGGTAACTTCGGTAATTATTATCCTTTCTTTATGTTGCTGATGACAGTCGGGCTTGCTTTAGCAGGCGGACTTGCGGTTGCTGCCTTTACCAAGGTTAATTCTATAATGTTTCTCGGAACTCCGCGCGAAGAGCAGAAAAAACTGTTTAATATATCCAAAGCAGAATATATATCTATCGGAATACCTGCCCTGATGTGCGTTATAATTGGCATATTCCCCCAGACTGTAATCAGTTTTATTATTAACATACTTCAGGGAATGCCCCTCGTAGCTTCTTACGGACGGGATTATTCGATGATTGCCAGAATCTTTCCCGACCTTATGCCACTGACCAAAATCTTTATCTCGTTATTCTTATTTGCACCGGTCATATATATGCTTAAGAAATTCATTTGCCACGGAAAGACGCGAATATCTAAAGCATGGGGTTGCGGTTATCAGCATCTTACACCGAGGATGCAATACACAGCTTCTTCATACGCCGATGAGCTGAATGCCATACCAGCGCATATTCTCCTGATTAAAAAAGAGGCAACGGTAATAGAACATATATTCCCTGCGAAGGCAGGCTTCAGCTCCAGCACGGGCGATTATGCCGAAGATAAAATTGTTAGACCTGTTTATGAGCGGATAATTTCTTTTATAAACGGGGTAAATTTCTTAAGCAGGAATGACGTCAGGATTTATATTGCCTTTATCCTGGGCACAATAGTATTATATCTCGCGCTGGCGTTTATCTGGAAATATTAAAAACTGAATATCGAAATGTTAACAAGCATACTAATTTACATCTTCTTTTTAGCTTCGGCACCATTGTTTATTGGCGTTGTAAACAAATTAAAGTCGAGGCTTACCGGAAGAACAGGTCCGTCTCTCTTTCAGCCATATTACGACCTTAGAAGACTCTTAAGAAAAGAGACTATTTACGCTACTTCGGCATCCATAATAAGTCGCATCGCGCCAGTAATCGGGTTTGTCAGTCTGCTCTTTGCCGGCATGATTCTGCCTATCGGCTTCTATAAACCGCTTATCAGTTTTGACGGCGATATAATTTTATTTGCTTACCTGTTCGGACTCGCGAGGTTTTTCCAGATTCTTGGAGCTATGGATATAGGAAGTTCTTTCGAAGGCATGGGCGCGGCACGCGAAGCTACATTCGCCGTCTTTGCCGAGCCAATCTATTTCTTTACGCTTGGAAGCCTGGCTTTTATTTTCGGCTGTACATCAATGTATGAAATATTCCATTCCATTTCGCTCAATAACCCTGCATTCCTTGTCTTTATCTCCGTGGCTTCTATATCCGTATTCTTCCTGATGATAACCGAAACCTCACGTATGCCAGTCGATGATCCTAATACGCACCTTGAGCTTACGATGATTCATGAAGTGATGATACTCGACAATTCGGGACTCGACCTTTTTTTATATCAATATACCTCATACCTGAAGATATTAATTTACGCAACGTTCACTTCCAATTTCTTTAATCCGTTTAACGTGCAGAATCACTACCTTGGGTTTTCTATTTATATCATGATAATTTTTATCCTGATAGTAAACCTTGTATGGATTGAAACAATGATGGGGCGCTTTAAGCTTAAGAGTATTCCGCAGTATCTTCTCTTTGCGGCTTCTATCGGAATACTTAATATTCTGGTCTATTCTTTCTTCAATAAATGATACGATAAATGGAAAATGTATTAAATATATTATTCTGCCTTACGCTTCTATACCTTGGTACTACAACAAGGATCATGGCATATCTGAATGTATTTGTAACTCAGGGAATTCTTCTTTTTGTTATTCTGATACTTCCACTTTTCAACAAATTCTCGGCTTATACTTTTATACTGCCTGTTATGATACTTGCGGTTAAAGCGGTGCTTATCCCGATATTTATTAAAAGGAAAATAATGCTTGAGCTTGAGGTCAGGAAGAGTATTGAATCGGACTTTCAGCAGTTCAACTTTCTCCTGCTCTGTGTATTTACAATGATAACAGTTTTCGTCTCGGCTAATATGCTGGCTAAATACACACTGATAGATTCGATACCCTTTGCCGCCGCTTTCTCAACGATTATTATCGGATTGTATATAATCATATTCCGCAAAAAACTGATAGTGCACGTCATTGGATTTCTTGTTATGGAGAACGGAATATTTCTGCTCGGCGTGTCAATTGCCTCCGAAATGCCCTTTTTGATCGAACTTATTTCGCTACTCGATATTTTCGTTGCAGTTTTCCTTATGGGCATTGCCATTAATAAAATCAGTTCCACCTTTGCGGTTGATGATATTACCGGACTTGATGAATTAAAAGACTAAACAATAATAGCTGTTATAAATGCCAATGAATATTCTGTACCTGCTGTCCGGGCTACCGCTTGCTTCCGGTGCGCTGTTTTTCACTTTCAATAATCTGAAGGTTAAATATCGATTATCAATCTTTACAGCAGGCACCCATCTTATAATTACATATCTGCTGTTTGCTGGATTTATCGCTCCGCCTCAGAACGCGTGGTTTAATTTTGATTCTCTGACAAAACTCTTCCTGATGATTCTGTCGAATGTCTTCTTCTGGGTTACGGCCAATTCTTATAAGTATATAAAACATTCGCCCATTGAAAAGATTGAGAAATCGAGACAGATATTCTACAACATGACAAACCTTTATCTGTTTGCCAATACGCTGGCTCTTATCAGTAACCATCTCGGGCTTTACTGGGTAGCGCTTGAATCCACGACATTGTGCGTGGCACCCCTGATATATTTTTACAGAGATAAGGAGTCCCTCGAAGCAATGTGGAAGTATTTGTTTCTTGTTTCTGTGGGACTTGCCTTTGCCTTTATCGGAATATTATTCTTAACACTCTCGGCGCATGGAACAGAGTTCATGGATAATGCGCTTTATATTACCGTACTGGTCAGCGGAGCCTCTAAGCTTAATCTTATCTGGCTTAAAGCCGGCTTCATATTCATATTTGTCGGGCTTAGTGCCAAGATTGGGATAGCACCAATACACCCCGGTGAAGTAGATGCAGTAAGCAACTCGCCAAGCCCTGTCGCAGCGCTCATCTCAGCATCGCTCGGCGGCACAGCTTTAATGGGTGTGCTCAGAATTCTACAGATTCTTTCATGGACTTCGCTGCTTCAGTTTGCTCAGATACTGCTTATTATCGGTGGAACTGTGTCACTTGCAGTTGCTCTCATCTTTATGTTTCGGGTTACTAATTACAAAAGAATGATAGCCTATTCTTCAGTTGAACATATGGGAATCGTGCTGATTGGTTTCGGTATCGGAGGCATTGCACTTACAGGTGCTCTGCTTCACCTGATCTTTAATTCGCTTAATAAAACAGCATTCTTCTTTATGGCAGGAAATATCCACCGCAATTATAAGTCAAGAGAAATTGGAAGGATCTATTCACTCCTGAATAACTTGCGTTGGACCGGAATTTTATTCCTGATCTCTTTTCTTGCAGTAATCGCAATGCCTCCGTTTGGATTATTCTTCTCCGAGCTTATGTTGCTTCAGGGACTTATTGCGAATAACCAGTTTGTTCTGATGACATTTATCATTATACTGTTGCTGTTTATTTTTATCGGAATGAGCAGGAATGTTTTCAGAATGCTTTATCGGACAACAGACAAAAGTACGCGGACTTTCAATGAACATTTTGAGTTCTCTCATTTATCCGCAATCGTGTTGCTCTGCATTCTGGCCGGGCTTGGCATATTTATCCCTGAACCGCTGGCAAAGATAATTTCAGATGTTACGAGGCTCTTTGTCCACGGCATCTGATCAAACATAAAAGGTAAAACTGACTAATAAACATAAACCCAATGAATAATCTGATAACACAAAATCAAAAGGCTTTTAAAATCTCCGGGATTCCGGAGCTTACAGTAGCAGAGTTCGAGCGGGAGTGCAGGGAAATCCTTGGCACGGGCGCAAGGATGACGGGACTGTTCCCCATAGACCCGGAAGCCCCATATATAAAAGTACTCGCCACCTTTGCAAGCGACAGCTCCTCCCAGATTCATCTGGTGTCGGCAAGGTTTGATAAAGATATTCAGCAGGAATATGAAAGCTTCGCCAATGATTTCCCCCTGACAAATTATTTTGAATGCGAACTTGCTGAAAATTTTAAGATAGTGCCAAAGAATCATCCGTGGCTTCGTCCCGTAAGGCGGCAGGATGTTATACTTAATGATGTGCCATATCAGTTTTACCAGGTAACCGGAAAGGAAGTGCACGAGGTTGCAGTCGGACCAGTACACGCCGGAGTTATTGAACCGGGGCATTTCCGCTTCCAGTGCAACGGCGAAATGGTCTTTCACCTTGAGATCTCGCTGGGTTATCAGCGCAGGGGAATAGAGAAAATGCTGACTCAGGCGAATGACTATAAACAACTCGCACTTGTTGAATCGATTGCGGGGGATACAGTCATCGGTCATACTATGGCTTATGTGCAGGCGCTTGAAGCGCTCGCAAAAACAAAAATATCATTGCGGGCAAATGAAATCAGAGCGATAGCCGAAGAACTGGAACGTGTTGCTATGCACCTTGCCGGACTTACAGGCATTGCCAGCGATGTCGGCTTTGCAATCGGAGCAGCATCTTATGGACGCCTCAGAACTCTTGTTATTAACAGCTCGGCGTTACTCTGTGGCTCAAGGTTTGGACGAGGCTTACTCAGACCGGGCGGAACAAGGTTTGACCTGACCGGCGAAGCAATAACTAAGATTACCAAAAACCTCGAACAGGTGCTGAAAGATATTCAGCAGACCAACGACTTTCTGTTTAATTCCACATCGGTCATGGCGCGCCTTGAAGATACCGGATTGGTACATCAAAAATGGGCAAAGGATATCGGGCTGGTCGGCCCTGCCGCGCGCGCTTCCGATGTATGTATCGATACGCGGTTAAATCAGCCTTACGGAGCTTACCGCTATCATGTAATTCAGACGGTTTCACTTTCTTCGGGCGATGTCTTTGCCCGCACCAGGATAAGAACTTTGGAAATTGAGGAATCTCTCAGGTTTATTCTTGAACTGTTCGACCAGTTGCCTGAAGGAAAGGTATATGTTGAACCGTGTAAAACCGAACCTGCTTCCGGCGTAATATCAATTACTGAAGGCTGGCGCGGCGAAATTGTACATAGTGTATTTACTGACCAGTCGGGAAATATAAATACGTATAAGATTAAGGACCCTTCGTTTAATAACTGGTACGGGCTTGCTCTTTCTGTACGTAATGAGGGAATATCCAACTTCCCGCTTTGCAACAAAAGCTTTGATTTGTCCTATTGCGGTCATGACCTGTAAAAGAAAGCATGATTAATAATTAACTATGGTTCATTTTATGCCGGTTGCGCTATCATATAAATCATAGTCCAGATGAATTTTGCATGACATAATTAATCATATATTAAAATAAAAAAACTGCCTCAGAACTATAAGGGAAATCAAAAAAAACTATGTATAAAGGATTAAAAATAAGATACGCGCAGGGTGAACCGGTGATTAAGGATATTCACACGGCGCACCTGCCCGAATTGTTCCGCGGATTGCCTAAGCTTAGTCCCGATAAATGTAAAAATGGGTGCAATAAATGCCGGACATCATGCCCGGCTGAAGCAATCCTGCTGACTCCTTTAAGAATTGACCTCGGTAAATGTACTTTCTGCCCGGTTTGTACCGAAGTATGCCCTGAAGGAGCAATTCAGTTTACTAATGAATATCATCTTACCTGCTCCAGGCGCGAACAGCTTATTTTTAGCGACAATCTTCAGCCTGGACTGGCAGACGAACGGATAAGGAAATATTTCGGACGATCCTTAAAGCTAAGACAGGTGTCAGCCGCCGGATGCAATGGCTGTGAACTTGAATTAAACGCCCTCGGTAATGTAAATTTCGACCTCGGACGCTACGGCATCGAGTTTGTCGCCTCACCACGCCACGCCGATGGAATCGTGATAACCGGACCAGTATCAAAAAGTATGTCTGAGGCTCTGTCTGATACCTACGAAGCCGTGCCGGCTCCCAAAATAGTAATTGCCTGCGGTGCATGTGCTGTCAGCGGCGGAGTTTTTCAGAGTTCGGACGAGCTGGACAGGTCTTTCTTTGATAAAATAAATATCGATCTGTTTGTACCCGGCTGCCCGCCTCATCCGCTGACTTTTATTTCAGGACTTCTGAACTGGCTTGGCCGAAAATAATAAGCGGGCTGAATATAATTAAGATGAAAATTCGTCAGATACCCCGACACTAAAGATATTTAAGATATTCCCCTTCCATAAAACCATAATCGCTGATAATAAAATGATATTCATCTCTCCCGATATGATAATTTTTTATTACGATATGATAATTTTCTCTTACGATATGATAATTTTCTGTCATGATATAACAATCTGCTCACGCGGTATGATAAATTGCTATCATGATATGATATTCTTCTGTCATAATATGATAATTTTCTATCCATATATGATAATTTTCTTACATGGCATGACAATCTTTCCTCAGAGTATGATAATTTTCCCTTATGGTATAACAATATTCTATTAAGGTATGACAAATTTCAGGCAGGAATAAGGAGTTTACAGGTAAATATGAGGCATCATCTTCGAAATTCATCCATTTCCCAAATATTTCCTTAATTCTTTCTTCCCTGTAAATCCTTCCGGCTCAATAATCAGAAATAGTTATTTGACTTTGCCATGAAAAATCTTTAGTTTTAATTAACATTATCAATTAACCGGAGTTCATTATGCTAAAGCTTAATCTTCAGAAGTATTTCCGTTTGCATGGTATCCAGAGTCCTGTTTATTTTTTAGTTTCCAAAGGTTTTAACAGATGTTCGGCTTATAATTTTGTGAATGGAAAGGTAAAGAACCCGGGTATAAAACATATAGAAAAATTCTGCCGCATTTTCGACTGCACACCAAATGATCTTATGGAATGGTCCCCTGCCGACAGTAAAGAAAAACAACTGCGACTAAATGAACTTTCGCCACAAAACACACCCGATATGTTGTCAACCTTGAAAACAATTCCGCCCGCAAAAGCACTTGAATTCGCCAAAGCGGTAGAGGAACTGAAAAAGACGTTTTTGAATAATTGACATAGAAAAACAGAATCAGCCTCCGGATAGTCGCAAAGCTGAACTATAATTCTTTTGATG
>JBAXDX010000042.1:0-24246 GCA_037140715.1 Ignavibacteria bacterium | reverse complement strand
AGTACCTCATGAGAGCGTCACGGGTCAATCGGAAAACTCCAAGTACCTCATGAGAACATCACGGGTCAATCGGAAAACTCCGGACACCCTCATGAGAGTCAAAGTTCCCTGAATTTTAATTTTTTTAACTTATTTTTAAAGAAAGATATAATAAATTAATGAAGAGAAAGCAGAAAGTCGGTGTAATTACGCTTGGGTGTTCTAAAAACATAGTCGATTCCGAACGTCTTATGAATCAGCTTGTTCTAAATAACTGCCGGCTCGTAAATGACCCGAATAAAGCTGACGTTGTTATTATTAACACCTGCGGATTCATAGAAGCAGCAAAAGAAGAGTCGATTAATACGATACTTAACGCCGTGGAACTTAAAAATAAGGGAAAGATTAAGAAAGTAATCGTATCGGGATGCCTTTCGGAAAGATATAAGACTGATCTGGCAACTGAGATACCGGAAGTGGATGTTTATTTCGGCACCGAGAATTATGAGGGCATCTTAAAGGAACTTGGCGGTGAGTTAAGGCACGAACTTCTTGGCGAACGTGTTATTACTACTCCGGGCCATTATGCGTATCTCAAAATCTCCGAGGGATGCAATAATCCCTGCTCTTTTTGTGCTATTCCACTTATCAGGGGAGTGCACAGGTCAAAGACAATCGAAGAGCTTGTCGGGGAAGCTTCATTCCTGGCGCGGAATAATACAAAGGAGTTAATTGTCATCGGGCAGGATACTACGGATTACGGGACGGATATTTACGGAAAAAGGAACCTTGCGGAATTGCTGGATAAACTAAGCATGATTAACGGGATTGAATGGATAAGGCTGCTTTACGCTTATCCGTCCCACTTCCCGAAAGATGTTATCAGCGTTCTTGCAGATAATCCTAAATTGTGTAAGTATATCGATATACCGTTGCAGCATATCACGGATAACGTGCTTAAATCAATGAGACGCGGAATATCGGAACGCAGGACGAGGGAACTGCTTTATGAACTCAGGGACAAAATCCCGGGTATAACGTTAAGAACAACATTTATCACAGGCTACCCGGCGGAGACTGAGCAGGATTTTCTGAGCCTCTGCCAGTTCGTGAAGGAGATTGAGTTCGACAGAACAGGCGTTTTTACTTATTCAGCTGAGGAGAATACTCCAAGTTTCATACTGGGCGATACGGTTCCTGAGGAAGTAAAGGAAGAGCGCAAAGCGGTATTAATGGAAATCCAGAAGGATATTTCATTAAAGAAAAACCGCACGCTTGTGGGAAGCCGGATTAAAGTTATAATCGATTCATCCGGAGATGAAGATGACAGTACGCAATATACCGGACGCTCAATGAGGGATGCTCCGGAGGTTGACGGGGAGGTTATTATTACGTCAGATAAGAAATTGCAGACGGGGAATTTTTACGATGCTTCTGTTTATGAGTGCAGTGAATATGATCTTTTTGGCAGAGTTTAATTCGTAATTTTATAAAGGGTAAGGAAATGAAAATAATATTATTTTTATTCATTTTGTCTGCTTTACCATTGTCTGCCCGGGGACAGGGCATGAGATATTCTAATCCCGATGAATTTCTTCCAAATTTTTACGCTGACGCTTATAATTACCATGGATCCAAACCGGGTAAGTCCCGCGTGGATGTATATGTGGAAGTACCGTTTGAAGGGATTCAGTTCATTAAATCAGCCCGCGGATTTATGGCCGGGTATTCAGTTACAGTCTCTTTTTTTGATGAATCAAAAGAAAAACTGATAAAGGAAAAAATATGGAACGAAACGGTAACCTCACCAGCGTTCGAACCGACAGCTTCCAGCCAGAATTATAACATTAGCGTTAAATCATTTGAACTTGACCCTGCTGTTTATTCCGTGAGGATAGCCGTTGAGGATAAGGAATCCAGGAAGGAGGCTGTTAAGGAAAATATGTTTACAGTCAGGGATATGACCCCAAAGCCGGTAAGTGTCAGCGATATTTTGTTAATCGACAGGGAAATTATAGTCGATGGCAATAAAAAGATAATCCCGAATATATTGCGGAATTTAGCCGCGAAGAAGGAGGGTCTTATGATTTATTATGAACTGTATGCCGATACGGCTGAAGTAATTTCCGCAGTTTATTCGATTAATAACAAAGAGAACCATGTTATTTATTCCAAAACATTAGAACTCCCGATTAAAAAGGGACTGAATGCTGTAAATTATTCGCTTGATAATTCTGAACTGAGTATGGGGGAATATTCAGTTATGCTTAGCTTCAGGGATGGAAGCGGGAAAGTTCTTTGTAAGACTTCCAGGAAGTTTATCTCGAAATGGGCGGGTCTGCCGGCTTCGGTTAATGATATAGACAAGGCTGTGGATCAGCTTATCTATATTGCAAAGCCTAAGGAGCTTGCTGAGATAAAAGGAGCCGGAACGAAACAGGAGAAGCAGGAAATGTTTCAAAAATTCTGGCGAAGGAAAGACCCTGTGCCTGATACGGAAGAAAACGAGGTCTTCGATGAATATTATCGGCGCGTGGCTTACGCAAATGAGCATTTCAGAAATTATATGGAAGGCTGGAAGACCGATATGGGGATGGTTTTTATCACACTCGGTCCTCCGGGCAATATCGCACGCTATCCATACGAAATGAACTCCAAACCGTATGAAATCTGGAGTTATTATGATATTAATAAGGAATTTATTTTCATTGACCAGACAGGCTTCGGCGATTACCGGCTTCAGAATCCGGTTTATGGAAGCTGGTGGAAATACCGGCAGTAATTAAATTCACGACACAGGCGCATAAGGGCTACCCGCTCAGGAAAGCTGGTTTACTGCCTGTGCCGCTTACTTTATTTATTAAAAAGACAATATTATTCAAAATGATTTTAACAGTTACTACCAACCCGCTACTGGAGCGAAGGCTTTTAGTCGATGAACTGTATCCGGGCAGCGAACACCGTGCAAAAAGTGAGAGATACACAGCGGGAGGCAAAGGGATTAATGTCAGCCGGCAACTGACCCTGCTGGGAGTTGATAACCTTGCATATACATTTATTGGCGGCAATAATGGCAGGATATTCAGAAGCATTCTTACAGCAGAGCAGATAAACTTTACTTTTGTTCAGACAAAAAATGAAACACGTTCTGCTCAGCTGATTATCGATGAGAAGTCCGGGAAGGTATCTACATTTTTTGGTCTTAATGCTCAGATAAGTCAGAAGGAAGCAGATGAGTTCAAATCGAAGCTCAGAAAAGTAATCGGGAGCTGTGAAATGGTAATATTCTCCGGAAGTTCTCCAGGTGTGTTCTGTGATGATATAATTCCCTTCGGCATCAGGACAGCGCATGAAAATGATAAAATATCAGTCTGCGACACATACGGAGCACACCTGAAATCCTGTATTGAAAGTGCGCCAACAATAATTCATAATAATATTCATGAAACTGAAGCATCGCTTAATATAAGTCTTAAGAATGAAAGCGAAATAACTGAATATCTGGATTACCTTTACAGTCTTGGAGTAAAGCAGTCATATCTGACAAACGGAAAGAACCCTGTTTATTGTAGCAGCTTCAATTACATTTATAAAGCCGAACCGCCGGAAATAACAGAGCTTAATGCAACAGGCAGTGGCGATGCTTTTACCTCTGGAATAGCCTGTGGATTACACAGAGCGTTTACATTTGAAGATACACTTGCCATGGCTTCCGGTCTTGGTGCGGCAAACGCTTTGCGCTCTGATGTATGTTGCGCAGGTGAAGCGGAGTATAAATCATTAATGTCCGGTGTGAAAATCTCTACGATTGGGAAAAAAATGAGAAACCTTTAAAGCAAAGGAAGTTCCGGAAGGGAATTCCGGACACAGCCGGATGGAAATTGCTTTAAGGAAGCCCGGTTATCCTGATGCGTCCCGTAATCTGTCTTTCTGTAAGAAAAGCTACTCTGTGTTTATCGTTTTTAAGCAGGGGATATATTTTTTCCTTTTATCTCCGTCAATATTCATTTAAATTGTGCGCAAAAAATAAAAGTATTATGCTAAAGACACTCCGGATTCAGGATTATGCACTGATTGAAAAAGTCTATATCGAATTTGGCCGCGGACTGAATATTATTACCGGTGAGACAGGTGCCGGGAAGTCAATATTGATTGATGCAATGGGACTGCTCTTAGGAGAGAGAGCCTCGACCGAAGTGGTGCGGAAAGGTGCGGCAAAATCTGTAATCGAAGGTATTTTTGATGTTGAGAATAATCCAAAAGTAGAAGTTGCGCTGGATCTTTTTAAAATTGACTTCCAGCCTGAACTTATCATGCGCCGTGAAATATCGATCAGGGGTTCAAACCGTTGTTTTATTAATGACACACCGGTTTCCCTTGCCTATATTAAAGAAATCGGAAATCTGCTTGTAGATATACACGGGCAGCATGAACATCAGTCACTCCTTAGAACCGAGACTCATATAGAGATGCTTGACGACTTTGCTAATCTGGATGACGAACTTATAAAGTATCAGGAGCTTCATGGCGGTCTGAACCGGCTGATTAACGAACTTAAGTCCCTGAGGGAAAAAGAAGATATACTCAGGGAAAAGAAAGAACTGTATTCATTTCAGATTAGAGAGATAGATAACGTTACGCCCATAGAGGGAGAAGACGAGAAGCTGACTGAGGAGTTAAAGATCCTGGAGAATTCGGAAAAGCTTCTCGAAGCCACAAGCGGGATATATCAAAAAATTTATGACTCAGAAAATGCGGTCTATGATGTTGTTGCATCAATCAGGGATGTTCTGCGCGATCTTTCACGGATAGATAAATCCTTTGAAGAAGCAGAAGCGGAGTGCGGGAGTGCTCTCGAACTGATAAATGATATTGCAGCCTTTATCCGTGCCTATCGTGATAAGATAGACATTGATCCTGCGCGTGTTGAGGAAGCCCGCGCACGCATGGGTTCTCTTATGCTTCTGAAGAAGAAGTATGGAGGCTCACTTGCGAAAGTGAACAGCTATCGCCGGAAAATAGGCGAAGAGTCTGACCTGGCTGAAAATTTTGAAGAGAGTATGAATGAGATTGAGCGTGGAATTGAGTCGGCTCGTATAAAATGTGGTGTTCAGGCGCTGAAAATTTCCAGAAAACGAAACAAAGTTGCAAAAGCGGTTCAAACAGATGTAAAAAAAGCACTGAGCCATCTCGGTATTCAGGATGCTGTTTTTGAGGTTAAAATTACTCAGACTCCCGCTGAAAAAAATAATCCTCATATAATAATAGATGGAAATCCTTACGGCTATGACCGCAGAGGCTGTGATACGGTCGAGTTTCATATCTCTACCAATCTTGGAGAAGATCCCAAGCCACTGGTGAAAGTCGCATCAGGCGGCGAAATATCGCGAATAATGCTTGCGCTTAAAACTATACTTGCGGTTAACGATAAACTTCCGTTATTAATCTTTGATGAAATTGACACGGGCGTAAGCGGACGCATAGCACAAAAAGTTGGTCAGACGCTTAAATCCCTTGCGGCATTTCATCAGATTATTTCAATTACCCACCTGCCACAGATTGCAGGGCTTGCGGATCAGCATTATGTCGTTGCAAAATCTATTATAGGCGAGAGGGTTGTCAGTTCGATAAAAAAACTTGACACGGACGACCGCATACGTGAAGTAGCTAAATTAATGAGTGGAGAGGAAGTAACAGAGGCGAGTCTTAAAGGCGCGCGCGAATTGATGGGGATATAATGGTGTCAAAGAAAACAAGTGCAGGAATTTTACTCTATCGATGGCGGAATAAAGTACTCGAAGTTTTTATCGCTCATCCGGGCGGACCGTTTCAGAAAAAGGACCTTGGCGAGTGGAGTATTCCAAAGGGTGAGGTAAACGAGGGCGAAGCACTTATGAACTGTGCTATCCGCGAGCTTAAAGAGGAAACAGGTATTGGTATATCAACGGAATTAAAGTTCATTCCGCTTGGTGCAATTCAGCAAAAAGGCGGAAAGATTGTCCACGCATGGGCTGTAAAGTTTGAAGAAGATTTTATATTTGATAATACAAAAAGTACTTTCACCATTGAGTGGCCTCCGCATACCGGCAAAATACAGACTTTCCCTGAAATTGACCGCGGAGGATTTTATCCTGCCCCGGTTGCCAGAGAAAAGCTCAAGCTTGCCCAGGTTGCCTTTATTGACAGACTGGAAGAATATCTGCCCGGATCCGGATAACGAAAGGTGTCCCACAAAAATTTTCAGAAGAACGGAGTTTCTAATCTTACTCATAATTCTGATTTTAATCATACTCTGATTATGAGTATGATTAAATCAGGATTATGAGCAAAAGAGAAAGAATGATGGGATGAAACGAAAGGATGAAATTAGTTTGAAAGAATCCGCTCTCTATGTACATATCCCTTTTTGCAGACATAAATGTATCTACTGCGATTTTTATTCTGTAACTACCAAAAATAATATCGGTGCATTCCTGAGTGCTGTCATAAAAGAGACTGCCTTCTATTCCCAGCTCTATTCCGAAGGAAGAATATTTACTTCAATTTTCTTTGGCGGTGGCACTCCGTCGCTGATGGAACCGGAATATATTGGTAAGATTATTTCTGCCCTGAAAGATAATTACACAATTTCCTGTGATGCTGAAATTACACTTGAAACAAATCCGGGAACAGTCAGTCGCGATAAGCTGGACGGGTTCATCCGTCAGGGCATAAACAGGCTCAGCATTGGCATACAGACCTTTCACAATGAAGAACTTAAATTCCTGACGCGAATACATGACCGCGAAACTGCAATTACTACTGTCCATGACGCAAAGTCCGCAGGCTTTAACAACATTAATGCTGATCTTATCTTCAGCCTGCCCGGGCAGACGTCTGATAAATGGAAAAATAATCTCGAGACAGTTGTCAGTCTCCCGGTTACCCATATCTCAGCCTACAGCCTGATACTTGAGCGGGGCACAATCCTGAACAAACTTGTCCTCGATGGAAAAATAAAACTACAGGACAGTAGTTGTGATGCTGATATTTACGAAATGACGATGGACTTTCTTGGATCCTGCGGTTTCCGTCAGTATGAAGTTTCCAACTATTCCCTTGATGGATTTGAATGCCGCCATAATAAAGCCTGTTGGCAATATCGTGATTATCTTTCGTTTGGGCCATCGGCTCATTCATTTGCCAATGGTAAAAGGTGGTGGAACTATTCAAGCCTTAAAAAATATATTTCGGAAATAAATTTACATGGTGTCGCTGTGGCTGATTATGAAATCCTTACAGATGAGCAGATGCTAAACGAATACGTTATGCTTGCCATGCGCAGCGGAGGTCTTAATATTACCGGACTAAAACAAAAATTCGGAGATGACTGGATTAATAAAAAAAGCAGATACCTCCAAAGCTTTGAAGAAAGAGGATTTTTATTAATCAGCCACGATACAATTCAGCTTACTTCGAAAGGTTATGCTTTATGCGATGAAATACTGGCGAGAATTCTTTAATAACGATTAGCAGTAAGTCCCGGTTATTTTAATTATTTTACCCGATAGAATTATAAGTAATAAGAATTGGACAGTAATGGATTTAGAACAATCATTATTTGAAGTTGAAACCGGTAACGCCGGCAGGGAAAATCTTACGTTTCTCCTCGGTCTTGAAGATAAAACAGAAAAAGAAACTCTGTATAAGAGAGCCTACGCGGTAAAAGAAAAATATATCGGGCGTAAAGTTTATTTCCGCGGCCTAATTGAACTCAGCAATATCTGCCAAAAAGACTGCTGCTACTGTGGCGTGCGGAAAAGCAATAAGAATGTACAACGCTATCAGATGACGGAAGAGCAGGCGGTTAAATCCGCTATGTGGTCTTATAAAAACAGCTACGGTTCAATCGTAATCCAGGCGGGAGAGAGGGCTGACGAAAAATATATTGCAAAAATCGAAAATATTGTAAAGCGTATCAAGGAAGAAAGCGGAGGCCACCTCGGAATAACTCTGTCGCTTGGCGAGCAATCAAAAGAAACTTACCAGCGCTGGTTCGAGGCCGGGGCGCATCGTTATCTATTAAGAATTGAATCATCAAACGAAGCATTGTATAAGCAGATTCATCCCGCAGACCACATATATGCTGACAGAATCCATTGCCTTCAGTATCTTAGGGAAACTGGTTATCAGGTGGGCACGGGCGTAATGATCGGACTTCCGAACCAGACAATCGGGCATCTTGCGGAGGACCTTCTTTTCTTTAAGTCTATAGATGCTGATATGATTGGTATGGGCCCATATATCATTCACAAGGAAACCCCTATGGTAGATTCATTCGTGGATTTCAACAGCCTGAAGAAAAGACAGTTCGAACTCTCGCTTAAAATGATTGCCTGCGCAAGGCTTCTTTTAAAGGATGTTAATATTGCTTCAACAACAGCTCTTCAGGCACTAAAAGCCACAGGTCGTGAGCTTGGACTACTTGCCGGAGCAAATATTATTATGCCTAACATTACAGATACTGAATATCGTGCATTTTATCAGTTGTATGAAGATAAACCCTGTATCAATGAAAATGCCGGAGACTGTATTGACTGTCTGCAGAAGCGTATCGAATTTATTGGCGAAACTATCGGTCTTGACGAGTGGGGCGATTCGGTTCATTTCTCTGCCCGCAATTCATAGCGGACATATAGATTTTACATGGTATGTTGAAATATTCCACACACTGTCCATAGAGGAGCAATACATTTTTTATAAGATTTGATAGTTTTGTTTCTTGACCGGAACAGAATAGATAGTTATATTGCAACATTAAGTTTTTCAATGCCGGCATCATCAATAGCATCTGTTATTTTCCATAAAGTGAAAATCAATGTTACTATTTTTAAGAAATTGATAAAGTCACTATTACTTTTTTTATGTAATTATAAATAAGGAGGTGGTATATAATTTGCCATGTGGTTTGTGGCCATAGAAAAGACTTAAATAATAGATGGCGTTAATTGCTGTTTAATCATGCACATAGTTATTTTATTTTCAATTATCTGGAGGTTCTAATTTATGAAAAGATCGTTACTTATTTGTATGCTCCTTCTTTCCGGGTGGATGGCAACAGTTGCTCAGACTGTTAATATTCGCTTTGAAGCAATGTCTCCTCGTAGAATCGAGGCAGCTGGTATTACTTCTACTACACAATCGAACCTGACTTCTACAGGTCTAAAGGTTGTTCCTAAGGGAGCCAGAGTATTTGTTTCTGCAGATACTACCGGCACAGTTTCTTCTTTTAGCTGGGAAATTACTTCAAAGCCTCCCGGTTCAGGTGCTCAGTTCGACAGCGCTTCAAAGAAATTTACTGCTTTCACTCCTGATTTAACTGGTCAGTATATTATTAAAGTTACTGACGGAACCGCTACTGATTATGATACATTATTGGTTTCAACTTATGTAGGCGTTGATCCTGTTTCTCCGCCTCTTGGTTGCAAATCCTGCCATTCGGATGAATACAAATCATGGGTGGCTACTCCACACGCGAATATCTTAAAGGAAGGGCTTACTGGAGAACTCGAAGTTCAAGGTGGCAAAAGTGCTTATTCTTCTGCATGCTTTAAGTGTCACACAACCGGTTATGACACTAAGTTAGATAACAATAACTTTGGCTTCCTGACTTCAAAGTCCGGCGTTACTAATTTCGTTGCTTTTGATACCACTTGGTACAAACCAAATGGGGCCACGCCTCTTGAATTTAGCAATGGCGAATATCTGACTCCTGCTGGCGATACAAGAGCCTGGGATTATCTTGTGGCTAATTATCCTGCGGCTGTTCCTTTCGCTAATGTTGGTTGCGAATCCTGTCATGGTCCGGGTGCAGAACACAAAGGAGAAAAAACGACAATAGGTGAAACTTGGGATGCCGGCGTTTGTAACCAATGTCATGATGCTTCTCCTAAATACAGAATTGGTGGTGACTGGAATCTTTCAGCTCATGCATTGTGGCCGGAAGGTTTTGAAGGTGCCCGTGTTGGCTGTCTGCCTTGCCATAGCGGACGTGCATTTGCTAAATGGGCTACTGCTGGAAAACCCACAATGATTATTAACTCTACGGCTAATACAGGTACAGCTAAGGATGGACCTTCTGCCGGAAAGGTTATATGGGATGCCAATAATGGTTATAGGAATTTATCCTGCCAGGCTTGTCATGATCCTCATGGAAACAGCAATGAATGGAGTTTAAGAACAGTAACTGCGGATTCTTTATTGAATGGTTTTAAGATTAATAATGTCGGCGGTTTAGGTCAGCTTTGTATGAATTGCCATCGGGCGCGTTCTATACAAAAAGTTACAAATGTAGCTCCTAAATTTGGTTATGCTGCCCGCTTCAATCCTCACGGTAGTCCTCAGACTGATATGTTTTTTGGACAAAACGCGTATGAATTCGGTAAGACTAATTTAGCCGGGTTATCAACCCATACTCATATTGAAGATGCTTGCGTTACCTGCCACATGCAGCCTAGGACCGATGTTGGAAGTTCAATCCCCAACCATGAGATGGGCATGACTTCTATCGATCCCGATACAAAAAATAAAAAAGATCTGGTTGCTGTTTGCCAGCCATGCCACGGTAAGAATATTACAAAGTTTGAGGATATCAAAGGAGATGACTATGATGGCGATGGTAAAATTGAAGGAGTTGAGATTGAAGTTGAAAATCTGTTAATAAAGCTTGCAAGTATCCTTCCCAAAGATGCTACTGGAGCTGTAATTGGTGGCAGTGTTGCTGACTCAACAAAAATCATGAACAATCAGAAGCTTGTAGGTGCCGTATATGATTACTGGTTTGTAACCAATGATAAATCAGGCGGTATGCACAATACAAAATATACTGTTGCTTTATTGCAGAACGCTATTGCAGGTATTACTGGCGTTGAATACAAGAATAATGAAGCGCCAAAAACATTTGCTTTGAGTCAGAACTATCCTAACCCGTTCAATCCGACTACACAGATTGAATTTTCAGTTCCAAACTCAGCACACGTTAAATTGAATGTTTACAATGCGGTCGGTCAGTTGATTGCTACACTCGCTGACGGCGAAGTTATTAAAGGCAACTATAAAGTTAACTGGAATGGTAAAGACAGCTTTGGCGCAACTGTAGCTTCAGGTGTTTACCTCTACAGATTAGACGTTAGTGGCAAAGAAAACTTCAGCGTTACAAAGAAAATGGTATTTGCCAAGTAATTATTGAAAATATTATCTGAGTAATTGTTAAGGTTAAGCAACCGGTTCAAAAAGCCGGTTGCTTTTTTTATATTTAAATCAGTTGCGTTTTGTTTCAATTCACCTTAAATAAATTTGAAAAGGATAATAAACTTGTTAAATAAATTTTATCTTGCATTTCTTTGTTTTATCTCCATTAATACATTCAGCGGTTCAATCCTCCATGCCCAGGAACAGGAGACCATCTATACGGATGAAATAACCATAACTGCCACAAAAATTCCCGTCAGCTTAAGCGAAACTCCAAGAAGCATAATTGTTTTATCCCCTGAGGAAATAAAACGCGCTCCTGTGCAGAATCTGCAGGACTTGCTCAGCTATTATTCCGGAGTGGATGTTAAAAAGCGCGGTCCCGAAGGAGTGCAGGCTGATATAAGCATTCGTGGCGGCTCTTTTGAACAGACGTTATTTCTTCTGGACGGTATCAGGATAAGTGATTCTCAGACGGGGCATAATAATCTTAACATTCCGGTTAATCTCGAAGACGTTGACAGAATTGAAATCCTTAAGGGACAGGCATCCGGCATCTACGGACCAAATGCTCTTTCGGGAGTAATTAATATTATTACGAAGAAGGATTGGGCGCGTAATCTGTCGATGAATCTTAGTGGTGGCGATTTTGGTTATTACAGAGCAGGAGCTTCAATTGCTTATCCAATCGGAGACTTGAGCAACCGCTTTAGTTTTTCAAAAGCTTACTCAGATGGCTACAGACATAATACCAGCTTCAGCAATACGACATTTGCCTATAACTCAGCGCTTAGGTTTAATTACGGAACAGCCCAAATCTCGGCGGGCTATAACGATAAGCGGTTCGGTGCGAACGGATTTTATTCTGACAAGTACCCTGACCAGTGGGAAAGGATTAAAACTCTCTTTGTTACTTCGTCAGCCAGATGTAACCTTGGAATGTTGTCTATTAATCCTAAGCTTTACTGGCGCAGGAACAGGGATAACTACCTTCTGGATTACACAAGACCGGATTTCTATAATAATCTTCACATAACAAATTCATACGGCATAGAACTGCAGAGCGTGCTTGAGACTTCTACGGGCAGTATTATGTTCGGAGGTGAATATGGAAGGGATGAAATAGAAAGCAACAATCTGGGAAACCACGAAAGGTCAAAGGGGGGATTATCGGGAGAATATATTCTTTCGGCAATAAAGGATTTGAAAATAGTTGCCGCCGCCTTCGCATATAATTATGATAATTTCGGCTGGAAGTTCTGGCCGGGAATCGATGCAGGCTATAAGCTGACGCAGAAGCTTCACATTTATTCATCAATCGGCAAATCTTTCCGCGTCCCGAACTTTACGGAATTATATTACAACAGTCCGGTTCAAAAAGGAAATGTTATGCTTCAGCCTGAAGAAGCAGTTTCAGTCGAAGCGGGTTTGAATTATACCGCGTCAGTAATATCCGGCAGCCTCGCAGTATTTAACCGCTCCGGCAATAACTTTATCGACTGGGTTCGCGAGTCTTCGGACAAGTCTTGGTTCTCAGCCAATATTGCCGATATCACCACAAAAGGTTTTGAGGCAGGAATATCGCTTCATCAGGATTTCTTTTCCATTACGCCAATTAACTCACTAAGTCTGAATTATACTTTTATCGAATCAGATATGACTCGGGGGACGTATCAGTCAAAATATATTCTGGATCATTTAAAGCATCAGGTAGTATTGAATATATCGCACAATATGCCGGTAAATATGATAATGACCTGGGTAATGAAGTATGAGAGCCGGTTTAACCAGAACGAGTATTTTATTGCCGATGCGAAACTATCTTTACCATATAAAAGCCTCAGCCTGTTTATTGAAGCATCAAATCTTTTTGATAAGCATTATGCTGGTACCAGCGGTATTCCGATGCCGGGCAGGTGGGTAATGGGCGGATTAAATCTAAATGCAGATACTTTCTAAACCAATGTAATTTTCTTAATCGTACTCATAATCTTACTAACTTCAAGAATAATGATTAATCAGTAGATTAGGAGGAAGGAAATCGGTCTTACCGGATTGATTTTAGCAGGGACTGTTGCACACGGAATAACTCCAAAGTGTCAGCAGTTTTGCCAGCAACTTTCCCCGATGGAATAGCCGCGAGTTCAAAGAACCTTTCGCCATACTTAAAGACTATAACCCTGATGGGAAGACCTTCATCGCCCTGATACTCGTAAGCGGCGTAGCGGTTATTGTCAAGCTCAAAGAACTCATCTTCCCTCACCGGCTTAAATTTCTCTTTCAGCTTTTCAATCTTAAGCTCCCTGCTAAAATTTACGGCAGTAAGCATTGAGTCCTGTTCAGGGAGAAATATCGCGCCTATGTTCAATGTAAATAAGTCAATCATTGCAGAGAAATCATCGCGGATAAGCCAGATATCGATACACTTGCAGTCATTATCCTCAGCTGTTGTCCAGCCACTTGGAATTCTTAATGTAAGCGCACCTGAAACGGAATATACTGTATCTCTTGTAAGAGGATAATCAGCCGAATAAAGTTTACTGCCAACAACATGCCCGCAGGAGCTAATCATAAAAGAAAAGAAACATACAGCGGGAAATAAAATAAAGCGGAACGCCGCTATGATTATTTTCTTTATTTTCATCAATTGCAAAAATTATTGCGCGTTGCGTTTATATCTAAGATCCTCAAGCGTCAGCGTCAGCGAAATCTTATGCGAATCACCAAGTCCGTTTTCCTTCAGTCCGGCGAATTTTGCAAAAGAGTAATCGATGTTGAGTTTAGGAAGTTTAATGCCGGCACCAAGAGTAAAATCCCTGACATCATTATAACCCATACGCATGGCAAACAAATTCTTGTAGCTGTATTCCATGCCGGCGCGGACGTCAAAACTAACCGGTCCAATATTAAACTGAGAAGCATAACGCCTGTTCTCAAAACG
Source organism: Ignavibacteria bacterium (assembly GCA_037140715.1). GTDB lineage: Bacteria > Bacteroidota > Ignavibacteria > Ignavibacteriales > SURF-24 > JAUZPB01. The sequence goes on along the minus strand of JBAXDX010000042.1, from coordinate 10,097 downwards.
CATATCAATATCGGCAGCAGGAATAACTTTTCCCCAAAGAAAGTCGAAAGCATAAGAAGCTCCGACTTTGGCTGTCGGCGTAATAAGTTCGTTTCGTCCGGTGCTCCATGCCACGAGCGTAGTTGTTACATCCTGGAGATTCACACCGAGAGTTAATCTTTCAGTCGGAAAGTAAAGCGCCGCTACGTCAAATCCGATTCCAGTTGCGGAGAACTCTGCCAAATCTCTTCTAATAATTTTCACATTGGCTCCGTAGTAAAATTCCCCGCTCTGTCTCTTTGCAAAAGTAAAAAAGAAAGCCCAGTCGGCATTGCTGAACTCTTTCACTTTCGATGGGTCAATCTGTCGTGCTCTTGGGTCGCTGATATCATAAATAACATTCCCCTCTGCATCTACCAGCGCTTCTCTCGTATCTGGAATACCATCAACGCTTAGGCGGATAATGCTGAGACCAAAACTCATATCAACTCCGTAAGGAATTCCAACGGCGGCATAATTATAATTGACAAGATTGCCAAAGTTCTGCGAATACATAAGAGCAATCTGCGGATAATCAAGCGTGGCCATGCCTGCGGGATTCCAGTAGCCACTGGTTACATCGTTCGCCACGGAGGAAAAAGCTCCGCCCATGCCATTTGCCCGTCCGCCGACTCCTATTGCTAAAAACTCTCCGGCATATTTCCCTATAACTGTCTGTGATTTTATTAATCCGGAGGATAACAACAGTAAGGAAGCGAGTATAATAGTTTTATTAAGCATCTTGAAATTAAACTCCAATGTTACAGGAAATCTTATTTTAGTTTTTACCATAGGTAAAATTGATACAATTTGATAAAATCAGGACGTAAACGAAATTATTTATTCAACGCTGATAAGCGACTCATCATAATTGTCAACCTTCTTATAGCCTAAAAGATTCAGGATAGTTGCAGCAACGTTTGCCAGACCCGCATTCTTAACACCGGCTATTTTGTAATCATTATTATACTGCGGATCATAAATATAAAATGGAACAGGATTAAGCGTGTGGGAAGTCTTTGGCGAACGCACGCCGTTCTTCTCTGTAAACATTTCATCTGCATTGCCGTGGTCTGCCGTAACAAGAACGATTCCGCCAAGCCTGTTTACTTCTTCAATCAGGCGGCCTACGCATTCATCAACTGTCTCTACCGCCGTAATTGCGGCTTCCATAACGCCCGAGTGTCCAACCATATCCCCGTTAGCAAAATTAATTCTGCCGAACTTATACTTCCCTGTTTCAAGCAGTTTTAACGCTTCGTCAGTAATTTCATAAGCTTTCATCTTAGGAGCAAGGTCGAAATTGATTTTGTCAGATGGAAGTTCAATATAAGTTTCAACCGAATCATCAATATATCCCGAACGGTTGCCGTTCCAAAAATAAGTTACGTGTCCGTACTTCTGTGTTTCAGATATTGCAAAACTTGTTACCTTTTCGGCGCAGAGGTATTCGCTTACCGTGCAGTCAATTTCAGGAGGAGTTACCAGATAATTCTTTGGTATGTGCAAGTCTCCGTCATATTCCATCATACCGGCAAAGAATACGTCCGGTACTGCGCCACGGTCGAATGCATCAAGCACAATGTCATCAAAGGCACGAGATATTTCAATCGCGCGGTCGCCTCTGAAGTTAAATAAAATAATACTGTCACCATCTGCGATTTTGCCTGTCGGATTATTATTCTCATCTGCCACTACAAACGCGTCCATATATTGGTCTGTCATCTTCGGGTCTTCGTTATAGAACTGAGTTACAGCTTCAGTTGCGGAAGAAAACTGTCTGCCTATGCCTTTAACATGAGCATCCCAGCCTCGCTTTACAATACTCCAGTCGGCATTATATCTGTCCATCGTAACTCTCATTCTTCCACCACCCGATGCAATGCGGTAATCATAGCCTTGCTCCGTGGATATCTTATTGAGCAGTTCCTCTGTCGGTGAAAGATAGTCGAGTGCCGACCTTTCGCCAACATCTCTGCCGTCTAATAATACATGCAGGCGGACTTTCTTCACGCCTTCGCTGGCGCAGTTTTGTATCATAGCAAACAAATGTTTTATATTTGAGTGAACGTTGCCATCGCTGAGCAGTCCTATAAAGTGTACCGTACCACCAGCCAGACCTTTTTCAATAGCCGTCTTCCATGTCGTTGATTTAAAGAGCGACCCGTCCTCAATAGCCACATTAACCAGAGCCGCGCCCTGTGCGAATACGCGCCCCGCGCCGAGTGCGTTATGTCCTACTTCGCTGTTACCCATATCATCTTCAGAGGGCATACCAACGGCCGGACCGTGCGCCTTTAGCTGTGTCTTTAATTCTGACTGTGCTAATTTATCAAGCACCGGAGTTTTTGCCAGATATACTGCATTATTATCTGCTTCCCTGCCAATACCGACTCCATCCATGATTATCAGTAACAGGGGACCTTTCCTTCCGTGGAATTTTTCTAATTTTTCAAGTTTCAGAGACATTTTATATCCTTCGTTTATTTCCATAATCTTAATAAGTTCATCTATAATATAGATAAATCAGCCTAAAATTGCATACATGAATATTTGTAAATCAGGAATAAATTAAATTTTGAGATACTTGTAATAGAAGAAGATGTTGCTTATTTTCGTGTCGCTGGTGGAATGAGCATGGTTAAGACTATGATTATGAAAATATCACGTCATTTATTCTCTTATTCTTAATCATACTCTCCCCAGTTAATAAAATTAAAAACTACTGATAGTCCGGAACTAATAGAATGAAGCACAGCCTGCTACACAAATTCCTTAATGACGATGACATGCTGAGGATATCCAACAAGATCGGAGATATGGAAAAACTAACCAGCGGAGAGATTCGCGTAAGCGTTAAGGAAAAGAGAACCTTGTTTAACCGTAATAAACCCATTAACGAGCTTGCAAAGCAGGAATTCTTCCGCCTTAAAATGGCTAATACCCGCGACAGAACAGGTATCCTGATTTTTCTTATACTACGCGACAGGCAATTCTATATACTCGCTGACTCTGGCATTAATGAAAAGGCAGATGAAGATACCTGGCATAAAGTTAAAGACGAGATGCAGGAGAAGTTTCGTAGTGGCTCTTTTGCCGATGGCATTCTGACCGGCATCGAGCGCGTTGGTTCTATCCTTAGCGTACACTTCCCGAGAAAGGACGATGATACAAACGAGCTTCCCAATGATGTGGTTTTTTAATCTTCAATGAAAAGAATCGGCAAATGCTTGCAAAAGGTAAATCCCCCTGTGTTCTGGAAATTGCTCTAATCGTAACGCAAAGCATCAATTATGACAAGACTGCTGGCTTTCCTTGCAGGATAAAACCCAAAAAATATTCCGACAAAGCCCGCGAAGCTAAATGAGAGTGCGATAGTATAGGGAACGATAACCGTTGTCCAGCCACTAAAGTAGCTTACTGTCTGAGTAGCTACGAATCCGAGAATAACACCGATAAGTCCGCCAGTAAGACTTAAGACCACGGCTTCAAAAAGGAACTGAGTCAGTATATCGCTCCCCTTAGCTCCGATTGCGCGGCGGATGCCTATTTCGCGTGTACGCTCGGTAACTGAGACCAACATAATATTCATAATCCCGATACCGCCGACTACCATTGAGATACTGGCTATCGAGGCAAGTAGCATCGTAAGTACTTTCGTGGTTTCCTGAGCTGTGCTGGTTATATCGGTCTGATTTCTAATGGTAAAATCATCTTCATCACCCGTTTGAAGCTTGTGCGATTCACGCATGAGTGAAGATATTTCCTCCTGCGCCTGAATCATAACATCGGCAGACTGTGCGCTGCAGAGTATCTGCTGAATAAAGCGAAAACCGCTAAGGCGGTTCTGTACGGTCGTGTATGGTGCAAGTATTATATCATCCTGATCCTGGCCCGATGCACTTTGTCCTTTCTCCGTAAGCGCTCCGATTATCTTAAAGGGCACGTTTCTTATCCTTATCTCCTGTCCAACCGGGTCTCCGTCCTGGAAAAGATTCTTGGCTACCGTTGCACCAAGTATGCAGACCTTGTTCATACTCCTGACATCCTGCAGTTGAAAGAACTCGCCCGTGAGAAGCGGCCACTGCCTGATGTCGAGATAGTCTGTGGCTACGCCATTAACAGTTGTATTCCAGTTCCCCATGCCACCTATAACCTGTCCGCCCACTCTTATGACCGGCGATACCCCTGTAAGGAATGTAGAATTATTTTTTAGTTTTTCAACATCGTCAACCGTAAGCCTTGTAACACTCCCCATTCCCATACTTACGCCTCCCTGACGTGTGCTACCAGGATAGACTATTACCAGATTGGTTCCGAGGCTTGCTATCTGCTTTTCAACCTGTACCTGTGCGCCCTGACCTATTGCCACCATTACGATTACAGCTGCTACGCCAATAATAATCCCAAGTATTGTTAAAAGACTTCTCATCTTATTCTTAAGAATAGATGATAAAGCCACATGCACAAAATCTGTCCATTTCATAATTAAAGTCCTCTGCCACCACTAATATGACTGCCGCCTCCTGATTGTTGTTGCCCCTGTAACGGACTTGTAGAAACTTTTGTATCTGTAGATTCTATAACGCCCGAGATAATATCCATGCCTTCCTGAACTCTCCCGGAAATAATTTCTGTAAACTGTCCATCAGTAAGCCCGGTCCTGACTCTTTGCGTATAAAGCTTGCCATCGGTATCGATATAATAAAGTGTGGACGAATTACGCTTAGGCTGTCTCATCACGCCACCGGACATCATCTGACCGCCGCCTCTTTTAAAGCTGTCCGTAATACTCTTGCCCGAGGTATCTTTAATATTCTTAAACTTGTTCTCCATATTCAACCGCACTTCGGCTATTATCTCCGGAGTGGCGCGGAATCTTAAAGCCGCGTTTGCAAGTTTAAGTACATTATCGGCATGTGATATCTGAAACTGAATAGTAGCTGTCATACCAGGCAGAAGCAGTCCATCCGGATTATCTACATTTACTACTACAGAATAATTAACTACATTTTGAACTATAGTCGGCTGAAGCCTGATTTGCTGAACTAAGCCCTGGAAAGATTTGTCAGGATATGTCTGAACGGTAAAGGTTACTTTCTGTCCTTCCTTTATTTGACCAATGTCGCTCTCATCTACATTGGCGAGTATCTGCATTTTGGAAAGATCATTAGCTATCAGGAACAAAGTTGGAGATGAAAAGCTTGCAGCTACTGTCTGTCCTACATCTACATTACGGGCAATAACAGTTCCGCTTATCGGAGCGGTAATGGAAGCGTATTTTAAGTTGATTTTAGCACGGTCGAGCGAAGCCTGAGCTGAGTTGAAATTTGCTCTGGCAACTATAGTGTTATATTGTGCTGTCTCAAGATCAGTTTTAGCTCCAAGATTCTTCTCAATCAAAATCTTTGCGCGCGCCAGATCTGTCCGGGATTGTTCGTACTGTGCGCTTGCCTTATCGAGCGAGCTTTGCGCGTCTCTTACTGAAGCAGCGAGGAATGTTGTATCAATTAAGGCAACCAAATCGCCTTTGTTTACTTTCTTGTTAAAATCAGTAAGTACCCTGGAGAGTGTACCTGAAACCTGGCTGCCTACCTGAACGGTAACGACCGGATTAAGAACGCCTGTGCTGGAGACAATCGATTCAATACTTCCCCGTTCTACTTTTACAAATTTGAAGTTTTTTTTCTCATCTTTCGGAGTCATCGTCATATAAATAACTCCCGCCACTGTTATAACAGATAACAGACCAAAAATAATTAGTTTACGGTATTTTTTTAGTGTATTCATCGCCCTGCTGACTTAAATTCATAGTATTGTCATTTCCCATTGACGCTTTGATAGTATATAACGGATATAAGTTTAAACTTGTTAAGGTCAGGCAGAGTAATCCACCAGAATAGACTTTGTCTGTCCGCAGGAGCAGACAAACCGTATTTCTTTTATTGTATCATTTTTATCCTTCTTAAGGATAACCCTTACCCCGTCATGGCTGTCTTCTTCAACATCAATCTTCACTCTGCCCACTACAGTAGCTTCTTTTGCCTTTATCAGATTGCCCGTATGGCGTGGATTAGAATTCGTGATTTCCCTGAAAAAAAAATCTTCAAACTCATCTTTCATAATTAAACCTAATCATTAAATAACTATTGCCTGACTCTAAAACTTTTCAGGTGTTTAAAGAACTATCAAAATAACGCATTCACAGTACTAAGTAACAAAAATAAATAATCTGAAAAGTGGGGCATCCATGCGCTCATCCTTTTTAATTTATCCACGTTCTTCTATTCCCGGTAATCCGGATCATAGTAAGGAATAATCTCATTGCCAAGGAACTTTAGTACCGCCTCAATTACACCAAGTTCTTCAAGGTAACCAAACAATGGCTTCAGGTCTTTAACCTTATCAATCGGCGAAAGAAAATAAACCAGCGCTCCGCCTACAATAGCCTTACGGTGCCACGAAACATTCGGGTCTTTCAGATAACGCCCTAACGCTAATATATCTTTGGCAAAGGAAATTTTTTTGCCTAACTTCTCCAGTCTGACCCATAACTGCTCATTAAAAACCCCTGAATCATCATCGCCAGAATTATCTTCCATATCATAATTATACGGCCCGTTATATGCCATTTTATCACCTCTTCTGATGTTGCTTAGACCAGTCAAATTGCTAATACAAATATAAAACAATCCCATTAAATTCAACAATAAATCAGAGGTAAAAATTGAAACCGTAATAATCCGGCAATCCTGAGCGGAAAGCCAGCAAGGCAACTCTTGAAAAAAATAAAAAATTAAGTCTGATTTTACATACTTTTATGGCGTGATTTTACAGAATAAATCTTTATATTTGTCATCATACTATAACAGGAACAATGAAAAATAAAAAATTATACATAGCAGGCCACCGCGGCATGGTAGGCTCGGCTATAACCAGGAAGTTTACTTCGGAAGGCTTCGCCAATATTATTTCGAGAAACTTTGACGAGCTGAATCTTATACGCCAGACTGAAGTTGAGGAATTCTTTAAATCAGAAAAGCCTGACTATGTGATAGTAGCGGCAGCCAGGGTGGGCGGAATACTTGCCAATAATACATATCGCGCACAGTTTATTTATGAAAACCTGATGATCGAGGCAAATATTATTCATGCCGCTTATCAGGCAGGCTGCGAAAAGCTTCTGTTTCTTGGAAGCTCATGCATCTATCCAAAGCTCGCACCTCAACCGCTTAAAGAAGAGTATCTGCTGACCGCTCCCCTTGAATATACGAATGAACCTTATGCCATTGCTAAGATAGCCGGTATAAAACTCTGCGAAAGTTATTATAAACAGTACGGCTCAAACTTCCTCTCTGTTATGCCAACAAATCTGTTCGGTCCGTATGATAATTTTAACCTTGAGACTTCACACGTACTTCCCGCCTTAATCAGAAAATTCCATGAGGCAAAGATCAATGGAAATGAAAGTGTGGAAGTCTGGGGTACAGGCAGTCCAAAACGTGAATTTCTCTATGTCGAAGACCTGGCGGATGCGGTTTATTATATTATGGACAAGGTAAATGCGCCGGATATTTATGAAAATGACATCTGCCAGATAAATATCGGTACAGGCGAGGATCTCACAATAGCTGAACTTGTAAACATTATTAAAGACATAACTGAGTTTAATGGCAAAATAAAGTACGACATTAGCAAACCCGATGGTACCCCCAGAAAGTTGATGGACATATCCCGCCTGCATAAGCTCGGATGGCATCACAAGACAAACCTCAGGGAAGGCATTGCCTCGGCATATAAGTGGTTCCTGGAAAATTATAAATAAAGGAAAGAAAACTCAGTCTTTTTTTTACCGGATATACATTTTAACTGACATTTTAAACAAACCACAAGTGAGCAAGATGAAGAAAGCATTAATTACCGGCATTACCGGGCAGGATGGAAGTTATTTAACTGAAATACTACTTGAAAAAGGATACGAAATCCACGGCATTATCCGCCGTAGCAGTTCATTCAATACAGCAAGAATCGACCACCTTTATAATGACCCTGAAATAAGCGGGAAAACAATGTTCCTGCATTACGGCGATCTGGTTGATACATCAAGCCTGAACCGTTTGCTTGAGAAAATTGCGCCTGACGAAATCTACAACCTCGCCGCACAAAGCCATGTTAAGGTATCTTTCGATGTACCTGATTACACAGCGCAGGTGGATGGACTCGGAACGCTAAGATTTCTTGATGCAATCAGAGAAACAGGGCTTGGCAAAGAAACAAAGTTATATCAGGCTTCCACCAGCGAGCTTTTCGGTAAGGTTCAGGAAATTCCCCAGAAGGAAACTACACCTTTTTACCCCAGAAGCCCTTATGGAGTAGCAAAACTTTATGGTTACTGGATAATTGTGAACTACCGCGAAGCATATAATATCTTTGCCAGTAACGGCATTCTCTTTAACCATGAGTCCCCAAGGCGCGGCGAAACTTTTGTAACAAGAAAAATCACAATAGCTACAGGCAGAATATCCCTCGGACTTCAGGATAAGCTGGTGCTGGGTAATCTTAATTCAAAACGTGACTGGGGATTTGCTCCGGAGTATTGCGAAGGTATGTGGAGAATCTTACAGCATAACAAAGCGGAAGATTTTGTGCTGGCAACCGGAAAAACGAGAACAGTACGTGAATTTACAGAACTTGCATTTAAGGAATCAGGCATAGACCTCGAATGGCACGGACAGGGAGAAAATGAAAAAGGTATCATCTCTAATATCCGTGAAATCTCTCTTTCTAATCAAAATTCAACATTCAGGACTCAAAACTGCAAAGCAGGCGACTGTGTAGTGGAAGTGTCCCCAAGCTACTACCGTCCGACCGAAGTAGAACTATTAATAGGCGATGCCACAAAAGCAAAAGAGAAACTCGGCTGGGAAGCTTCGACAAAATTAGAAGAACTGGTAAAGATAATGGCAATAGCCGATCTTGAAAAATCAATAAAGGAAAACTGCTAAAAGTAAAACCGGCTCAAAAATTATTGTGAAAGAAAAACCTGATTGAAAAAAAAAATAAGAAAAATCATTGTCGCGGTAGCAGGCACAATCGTAACGCTTGTCGGTGTGGCAATGATTGTTCTTCCGGGACCTGCTTTTATCGTTATCCCTGCCGGACTTGCCATTCTGGCTACTGAATTTGAATGGGCCGAAAAACTGCTTCATAAAATGAAGGAAAAGTTTAAAGAACAGATAGAAAAGGTAAAAAAGAAAACGCATCCCAATGACTCAGAATAGTACCTGTTTTTTTGAGAAGCCCGGGAGTATGATATAAATAGCGGGGGGTCTATGTTGTTTATAGTGGGTAAAAAGAGAAAAGCCGAGTAAATTTGGATTAAAGAAACAAAGCGAAAAGAAAAATGAAGACAGCAGAAATATTTTCGATGGCACCCGGGTTACAGACACCGTGGCAGACAGTGAAGCCGGAATTTAAGGAAGAAAGCAGAGGAAAAAGGGAATTAAATATACATACAGATTTTGAACGTGGTTCAAAGTTCAGGGATTCGACAAAAGCGGAATGTCCGGTACATGATACAGCAGAAAGGAAATGACAGCATTTAATTTTTTTTGAACACTACTATTATCTACATGCAGGAATACCAGGGATAAAGACAACAGGAGGGAACGTAGAAACGGCAGATGTACCATGAGCAGGACGGGAGAGTGGGGCTTTACGTTGTTATTCGAAGCCTGTGCAATGTTACTTCCGGAGAATGAAATGCCGGTAAATAAAGCAGCATCGATACTAAAAGTATATTCAGACAGAATATGGACAATATTTAATTACCAGATTGAAAAAGCGATAATGAAAGACGATCAGTCAGCGGTAAAATCCATCGGGACAGGTGAAACATCCTCAGAGAAGGGACATTCATACGTAACAGTAGCAGTCGACCCGGGAAAAAGAAGAGTAATCTGTTAAATGGAACTCCTCTGGCTGGCGAATTTATTGCTGACAGATGGAAGAAGGAAAGTGTTCCGCCGGATTCTCATGTGTATCAGTCTAAAGAATAAATATCAGAACACACCGGACTT
>JBAXDX010000041.1:0-24841 GCA_037140715.1 Ignavibacteria bacterium | reverse complement strand
TATAAAATCAAAGAAAGAATCTGAGTGCATATTGCAGGGATCGCCGAATGACATATTATCCTCTTGGTTTGGAAATTATACTCTGTCTTTAAACCATTTAAATTGAGCTAATAGAAGATAGTGATTTTCAGGGCAACTTCCGAAGGAATAAACATCGCAGGGTGTAACAATTAAATTATTGTCCGATTCTCTTAGACATATATCAGACACTCTTTAACCGAAGGCATCATATCAGGTCTGATTGCATTAGCCGATATTATATTTTTGCCTGAGTTCGTCCTTGTTTAGAGTAAGGCGCGCTTTAAGTTCCATTAGTGTTTTCATTTGTTAAAAGCTCCGGTTTTACATTAACCCGCATCATGTTTTATCGAAATATACAAAATTTCTTCGGAAAGGTGTAGAACATTTGGAATTCACCCGCTGAAGAATATGTAATAAACTGACCGGCGGAAAGGCTGTTCCTGACAGAATCCTGATGTGTTTTACTTTGCCTTTGCCTTTACCTCTGCCTTTATCACTGAACCTTATTTTTTCTTTCCTTCAATATAAGCTCGCGCAACTCTTTGCGGAAATTTCTTTCAAAAACAATAAACCTGGATATTTGCCTGTATGTCATTATATCCTTCAGAGAATTTAAGAACTCCGCCTTTAATTTTGCTGTCTCCTTTTCAGTTAATACAAGTTCCTCTATCTGCTTTTTATAAAACTGCTCATTCTTATCGGATTTATCTCCTTCAAATAATTTCTGAATCTGATCAAGTCTCTCATCTTTCTGCCTGTTTAACTCCATCAGCTTCTGATTAAAATCCCTTCGTCTTCCCAAAAGCTTTACCATATTCTCTTCATTTAAGTCAAGAGCGTCCACAAGTTTTATTTTCTCAAGCTCCTCAATCTTCTGATGCGTTTTGTCAAATTTATTCCTCTCCCATTTATTTTGCGGAAATATAACCGCACTAAAAAAGCAGAATATTATTATTGTGTAAATACAGATTTTCATTACAGACCCCTAAAAAATCTTTTTGGTTATAAGGTTATTACAAATAGTTTCAGTTTCTTCTTTGGAAAGATTATTTATCAGTTCATCCGTGTCCAGATAACCTTCCTTAATGCCGGCTGCGCGTTTAAGTTCATCAGTTACACGACCGGCTAAAATTTCATCATCGTCAGTACTGCCGATAAATTCAGTCTGTTGAACGCTGGCAGCATCCGCATCGAAAAGCACTACAAGTATTTCTGTTTTTGATTCATCGTTCAACCCGGACACTATCCTGCTAATAACCGGCTTATCCTCTCCGCTACCACTGAATGAACGAATAATTAAAATAACAATTACAGCTAAAATTGGTAAACCCAAAGCCAGACCCGGATAAAAGCTGTGCCTCCTGCCAGCTTCAAGTCTTAACCTTACTCCGGGCAGAAGATTATTGAAATAAGGCTCCCCTGTTTCAATTTGTCCCAAAGATATGACTTCCTTAAGCAGTTCAGTCTGTTCGTCTAACTGAGACTTCAGCTCAGATGACCGAAGAAGCTCCGCCTCAAAATCAGCCTTCTTATCAGCGCTCATATTATCCGCCAGATAAAGCGGTATTTTGTCTTTATAATTCATAATTCTTCATTAGTTCAATAACTTTTTTAAGTGCATGAAAATAATTTGCCTTCAGACCACCAACAGATTTCCCCGTAATCGCGGAAATCTCTTCGTATGACAGCTCTTCAAAATTTCTAAAAAGAAAAACTTCACGCTGTTTTACTGGCAACATCCGGAGTATTTTATCAAGCCTGGCGAGTTTTTCCCTGTTGTCTATATTATCTGAAATATCTTCATCTTTCTTCAGCGTATCATAATCAGTATCATCAAAAAAGAAGAACCTTTTGAACTTCCGCCTGTTAATCTGATTTATACTTCTGTTTGCAGTTATCTTAAATATCCATGTATAGAGAGATGACTTAAAACTAAAATCCTTCAGTTTCCTGTAAAGAACAATTAATACTTCCTGAGTAACTTCATCCGCATCTGTATGATTGTTAAGCATACGCCTTGAATGCCAGTATATTTTCTGCCGGTATTTCTGTACAAGCAGGTTAAAGGCATTTTCATCCCCGCTGATAAATTGCCGCACATATTCAAAGTCTTTATCTTCAGCCATAGCTTATTTGTTATTTCAAAAATTAGACATACAAACATAGTAACAGGTTTAATATCCCATAACTCCATGCCTGTATCATACTATCATATTATATATTTTTGCGGGATTTACTAAGTTTTATTTATTTCCGCATTAAACCTGAATATTTATCGGATCCTTTAAACTATTTTTTCTTTTAACAATGTCAAAGGTTTGAAATCATTATTCAATAATATTTTATCGGAGTTAAAAATGAAAAGGTACATTCCTGGTATTATCGTTCTTTTATTTCTTGGCGTTTTGCCTTTTAACAATATTAAAGCTCAGGACTACAGGGATAAAATGTGGGGAAAAGGTCTGATTAAACAGTTAAACCTTACGCAGGAACAAAAAGATCAGATTCAGAAATTCAGAATTGAGAATCAGAAGAAACTGATAGACATGAAGGCTGAAGCGGCAAAGATACATTTGCAGATGAAAGAATCAATGACAGCGAAAAATCTCGATGAAAATACAATTCTTGATCTGTCAAAAAAGGTCAGTGGTATTCAGGCGGATATAAAAACTTCCATGCTGGCTGCCTGGTTTAAAGCTTATAAAATCCTCGATGATAAACAAAAGGAAACATTTATTAAATTTGCGCCAATGTTAAAGGAAAAAGCCGGTAAGATGTGCGAAAAATTTGAGAAAAGAGGCGACATGAAGCAGGATAAATAATTAATCAGGTCTTTGTTATTCTTAATCTGTATTAAAAGAAAAAACGGACAGCTCACAGGGTTGTCCGTCATTTTCCATTGCACGCCGTCATAATTCATTGCACGCCGTCATTTCTCATTGCAGAGAATTATTTTCCATTTCCTGCCGTCATTTCTCATTTCATAGAATCATTTTCCATTTCACGCCGTCATTTTCCATTGCACACAATTATTTCTTATTGTGAGACAAAATAATTCATTGTCTGACCTGACATGCTGTTCCTTGCCTGAACTGCCCCTCCATCTGTATTATAACTGCCGGAAAATGAACCAGGCGTTACTTTGCGTAACATGAATCATTAATATCTTTTGTATGAAATTAAATCAAGAAATTCAGCCCTAGTTCGCGCGTCTTTCTTAAAGAGTCCGTGCATTGCACTCGCCGTAGCTGCTGAATTCTGCTTCTCAACTCCGCGCATCATCATACACATGTGCCTTGCTTCGGAGACAACGGCAACACCCTTGGGATTAAGTGCCTCTTTAATCGTATCAGCTATCTCCTGCGTCATCCTCTCCTGCACCTGAAACCTGCGCGAAAAAACTTCAACTATCCTCGGTATTTTGCTTAACCCTACTATTTTTCCGTCAGGAATGTAAGCCACATGCACCTTGCCGAAAAATGGAAGAAGATGATGCTCACACATACTGAAAAAATCAATGTCCTTTACGACAACCATCTCATCATATTTTTCCTCGAATACTGCTCCGTTTAAAATAGTCCGGATATCCTGACGATAACCCCTGGTTAAAAACTCATAGGACTTAGCAACACGATACGGAGTTTTTAGAAGACCTTCACGGCCAGGGTCTTCTCCAAGTTCTTCCAGCATGGCTTTAACATGAGATTCAATCACCTCATGGTTGATTGCCTTACTCTCCTTTGTATTCAACATAATTATTTTCCGTTTCGTATAGTTTTACTGATTGCCACCCGAAATTTTCAGAATTTCTTCAACATGCCCTGTAACTTTAACCTTGTGAAATATCTTCTTAATTGTCCCGTCTTTATCGATAATAAAAGTTGTGCGCTCTATGCCCATATATTTCTTCCCGTACATAGTTTTTTCTTTCCAGACACCATATTGCTTAATGACTTCTTTTTCAGTATCGCTGAGAAGCGTAAAAGGAAGATTATACTTAGAAGCAAATACTGAATGCGATTTTTCAGAATCCGCACTAAGTCCAAGCACTACGGTATTAAGCTTATCAAAATCAGGCATCATATCACGAAAGTCGCACGCTTCTTTTGTACAGCCTGATGTATTGTCTTTTGGATAAAAATACAGAACTACATCTTTCCCCTTAAAATCACCCAGAGTTACTTCCTTACCATTTCCATCTTTCAGAGTAAATACCGGAGCTGTATCGCCTTCTTTCAGCATTATAAACCTCATTGTTGTTATATTTTTCTTCTGCGATAATCAAAAAAAAAGCTGCCAGTCAAACGCTTATGACTGGCAGCTTAAAAATTAATTTAACAAAGCAAGAGCGCCCTGAATAGCTTCATAATCCGGCTCTTCGCCGGCGTCTTCAAGAACTTCGGCATACTTAACCATGCCTTCTTTGTCAATTACAAAAGCACTTCTCTTTGCCACACCCTTATAGTTAAGATTGCCGGGAGCAAAAATATCATACAGAACACCATAACTAGCTGAAACTTCCTTGTTAAAATCACTTAAAACCAGGAAAGTAAACTGATTTTTCTCTACCCATAGCTTCTGGGCAAATGAACTGTCAACACTGACAGCTAAAACCTGAGCATCAAGACTTTCATACGTTGCCATATCATCGCGCATCTGACAAAGCTCTTTTTCGCATACCGGTGTGTTTACCAAGGGAAAGAAAAGTATAACAACGTTCGCCTTGCCTTTGAAGCCACTTAACGTAACATTTTCTAACCTGTGACTTTTTAATGTAAAATCCGGAGCGAAATCACCAATTTTTAACGACATTTTTAATTCTCCTTATTAATTATTTAATTTTCTGCCAATTTTAACCGTTACCTGAAATTCAATTTTGCCTTCTAAAGTAACACGGCCGCGTTCTTCAGCCACATGAAACCATGCTACCGACTGCGTCTTGTTTGCTTCAAGCACAGCATTTTTAATTGCATCAGATAAATTTTGTTCTGAAACACCAACAAGTTCTATAATTTCGAATGTTTTTGACATATTCTCCTCGTTTAAATATTGAAAATGAACTAATTTAACTGCTCCAACACCTGTGAAGCTACCAAAATTCCACACTATTAATTATTTTTATTTAATATGACTCTGTGATTCTCTTAATCATACTCATCTTCCCTGAAACGATTAAAATTATGAGTATGATTAAGATGTAAATTTATCGTACACTCCTGCCTCCGGCATTTTACAGCATATAAGCCGGAATATATCCTGCATCTTCCGGTAAGTTTTTTTCTGACGCGGATTGTTTGGCAAGCACATCGCAACGTTCGTTTTCAGCGTGCCCGGCATGGCCTTTTACCCAGCGGAATTCTACTTCGTGATTCTCAAGCAGTTTCAGCAGTTTTTCCCAAAGATCAATATTAACGGCAAGATCAGTTTTATTCCGTT
This sequence comes from Ignavibacteria bacterium, assembly GCA_037140715.1. Lineage (GTDB taxonomy): Bacteria > Bacteroidota > Ignavibacteria > Ignavibacteriales > SURF-24 > JAUZPB01. Next base: position 19,384 of record JBAXDX010000041.1, on the reverse strand, counting down.
TCCAGCCGTTGGCTTTCCATTTCCTTGCCCAGCCTTTCATAATGCTGTTTACAAGATACTGTGAATCAGTATAGAGTGTAACTCTGCATTTATCCTTTAGAGCGCTTAAAGCTTCAATAGCTCCGGTTATTTCCATCCGGTTGTTTGTCGTCAGACGGTAGCCACCGGAAAGTTCTTTCCGCCTGTCCTTATAAATTACAACAGCACCATACCCGCCAGGGCCGGGGTTGCCAAGGCAGCCACCGTCAGTATAAATTATTACGTGTTTTAAGGTGGACAATGCTCTTATTCCTTCTTAATCATAATTCTTCTTTTCAAAAATAAGTAAATATATGATTAAGATTACGACAAAAAAATAGCCGGACAAAAGCCGGCTCATTAAAATTATTTAGTTATTTCAGCAAGCGGGATTAATGTTTCCCTCATCGAATGCACTTTATTATTAACCTGCATTGTTACGGAGGGCTTAACCGCTTTTTCAAATTCATCCCGGAAGCGTTGAAGCATAAACTTAACGGGCCACGCCGCCGCATCTCCAAGCGCGCAGATGGTGTTGCCTTCGATGTTGCCCGCAACTTCAGTAAGCATATCAATATCTGAGGTTGTGCCTTCACCTTTTGCAATACGGCGAAGAGTCTTTAACATCCAGCCCGTCCCTTCACGGCATGGGGTACACTGTCCACAGCTTTCATGATGATAGAAGCGGGCTATTCTTTCAAGTACTGCAACAAGATTAGTATCTTCATCCATAACAATTACACCCCCCGTACCGATAGCGGAGCCAGCGACCCTGAGAGATTCAGCATCCATCTTAATGCCTTCAATCTGTTCCCCTCTCAATGGCGGCATCGATGAACCGCCGGGTATAACGCATTTAATTTTTTTATTGCCTGTTACACCGCCTGCAAAGTTGTAAATGAGGTCTGTAAGCAACGTACCTGAGGGAGCTTCATAAACTCCGGGCTTGTTTACATGTCCGCTGATGCCATACAATAACGTCCCGGGATGTTTTGGCTCGCCTATTTTGCTGAACCATTCCCAGCCTTTGTTTATTATAGCCGGAACATTGGCGATTGTTTCTACATTGTTAATGGTAGTCGGACAGCCCCACAGACCGAACTGCGCCGGAAACGGAGGCTTGACTCTCGGATAGCCGCGCTTCCCTTCTATCGAATTCATAAGGGATGATTCCTCACCGCAGACATAAGCACCCGCGCCTTTATGAATATATATATTGCATGTAAAGTTTCCGCCAACAGCTTCACTCATTTTTTCACCGACAAAACCTTTTTCATAAGCATCATCAAGCGCCTTCTGAAGCATCTGTATCCAGTTATGATATTCTCCGCGAATATAGATATATGCTGACTTTGCCTGAATAGCATAACAGGCAATTAAAACACCTTCAATCAAAGCATGAGGATTATATTCAAAAATCTGCCTGTCCTTAAACGACCCCGGCTCGCTTTCATCTCCGTTTACACACAGATACTTCGGCTTGTCGGCAGACTTGGGCATAAAGCTCCACTTAAGACCCGTAGGGAAAGCAGCACCGCCACGTCCCCTTAAGCCTGAACGCTTTACTTCATCAATGACCTCATCGGGCGTTTTTTGATATGCTTTCTTTGCTGCATCATAACCGCCGTTCTGCATATATACATCTATCTGATGTAAATCAGGAATATCAAGTAATAATATTTTTTCCATTTTGTCTTATACCGGAAATAATTCCGAATTATTCTTTTTTGTGGTAAAGAGTTGCATTATTCTAACGAATCAAGTATTTCAGTTACCTTTTCTTTAGTAAGGTTTTCATAGTAATCATAGTTCACAGAAATCATCGGAGCCGTGCCGCATGATCCCATACACTCCACTTCCTCGATTGAGAATCTCTGATCAGGAGTAACTTCATTCTTCCTGATGCCGAGTTTTTCAACCACGCAGTCAAGAATTTCGTAGCCACCTCTTAACATACATGAAACATTCGTGCATACCTGAACATGATGCTTTCCAACAGGTTTAGTATGATACATCGTATAAAATGTAACCACACTTAATACTTCTACCGTATCGAGGTTAAGCATGGAAGCTGTCTCCCGCATTACTTCATTTGTAATGAAGCCATTCTGCTCCTGAGCAATATAAAGAAGTTCCATCACAGCGGCTTTGGAAGAAGGATATTTCTTTATCGATGCTTCTGCCTTTATAAGGTTTTCTTCAGAGAATTTGAATTCCATTTATTTATATAATTCTAAGTTTTAGTTCTAAAATCATTATTTATACCTGCTTCGCCCGTAACCAGCTCAGGTTATCCTTGCCTTTTCCTCTGCCTTTATTTATCTGCTTCGCCCATAACCGGATCAAGACTACCGATAATGGCAACCACATCTGAAATCATCGCACCTTTTACGATTAAAGGCAAAACCTGAAGATTACAAAATGAAGGAGAACGAATCTTAAACTTCCAAGGAGCGCCCTTGCCATTGCTTACAATATAAAAACCAAGTTCACCCTTCGGATTTTCCACAGCACTATAAATATCTCCGGCGGGCGGATTCATTCCAAAGTTAACAATCATAAAGTCATGGATAAGTTCTTCCATTTTTGAATATATTTCTGTCTTATGGGGCAATACTCTCTTAGGATTATTGGCAATTATTTCGCCCTTTGGCATTTTACCAATAATTTGTTTTACTATCTTAGCACTTTCCCTGACTTCTTCGATTCTTATAAAATAACGCGCAAGACAGTCGCCTTCGGTGTGTACAGGAATATCAAAATCCAGTTCATCATAGAAAAGATATGGATTCGCACGGCGAATATCATGCTGTACGCCGGAAGCTCTTAAAGAAGGACCTGTTACTCCGTATCTGATAGCATCTTCTTTTGTCAGCGTTCCAATGCCTTCAAGTCTGTCGATAAATATCCTGTTTGTGTTAAGGATATTTTCCATTTCATCTACTGCCTTATCAAACTTGTCGATAAAAGCTTTTATCATACTAATCGCTTCATCAGTAACATCGGAAGCAACTCCGCCAATTCGTGTGTAACTGGTTGTAAAGCGTGCACCGGCAACAAGATCATAGAATTCCTGTATCTTTTCCCTTTCGCGAAAAGCCCACATAAGTACAGTAATAGCCCCGACATCCATGGCAAAAGTACCAATAGCAATCAAATGCCCCGCAATTCTTGAAAGCTCTGCCATAAGCATTCTGATATACTGGGCACGCTTTGGAGCCTCAATCCCTGCAAGTTTTTCCACAGCAAGTACATAAGCAACATTGTTGCACATTGTAGCCGTATAATCAAGTCTGTCTGTATGAGGAATAAACTCAAGGTAGGACATATTCTCAGCCATTTTCTCATAACCGCGGTGCAGATAGCCAAGTTCGGGCACACATGCCATTACAGTCTCGCCATCCAGCCTTAACAGAAGCCGAAGCACGCCATGCGTAGCCGGATGTTGCGGGCCCATGTTAAGAACCATCTCGTTTTCGAGAGCGTCTTCAATAGTAATGTTAGTATCAGCCATTAAGGCTTTCAATATCTGTGAATCAGCTTCTTCTTTTAGTATTCTATCCATATTGTAATTCTTTTCACTTCTTAGGTAAAGGGATTGATCCGGGAATACCCAGCACAGGGAATTCTTTTCTTAAAGGATGATACTCAAATTCCTCAGGCATATATATCCTTCTTAAATCAGGATGGTTGTGGAATTTAATCCCGTACATGTCAAAAACTTCTCTTTCATACCAGTTTGCGGACTGCCAGATGCCTGTAACCGTATCAGTCATTTCCGCTTCGATATTTGTCTTAAGCCTGAGCCTGAATTTGTTCTCCAGCGAGTAAATGTGATATACTAAAGTAAAACGGTTAGTATGAGTTGCCTGGTCGATTGCAGTTACATCCTCGCACATATTGAAATTAAGTTCGGAGTCTTCCTTCAGGAATTTGCAGATAGCTGCAATCTTCCCGCTGTCAACCGTAAGCGAGAGATCCCCGCGGTATTCATTTACTCCCGAAAGCGCACCGTTAAAAGCACTTCTGATTTTCTCAACTATTAATTCTTTAAATTCCATAATAAGGTTAGTTTTTATTTAGGTCAAATTGAACAAGCGGCTTATCCGGGTAATCACGGGCTCTTGTCTTTGATATAATGTTCTGAATTTCCATAAGGGCATTTATAAGATTCTCCGGGCGAGGAGGACAGCCCGCCGCGTAAACATCCACGGGCAAGAACTGATCAATCCCCTGCACTACCGAGTATGAACGATACATGCCTCCGGTAGAAGTACACGCGCCCATTGCAATTACCCATTTGGGGTCGGGCATCTGATCATATATCTTTCTGACTACCTTCGCCATTTTGTAAGTAACCGTACCGGCAACTATCATTAAGTCCGACTGCCTTGGCGAAAAACGCATTACTTCGCTTCCAAAGCGGGACATGTCATATTTAGGATCTACAGCCGACATCATTTCAATCGCGCAACACGAAATACCCATAGGCATCGGCCATACAGAGTTCTTTCTCGCCCAGGCTATTACAGTATCTATCGTTGTCGTTAAAAACCCGTCTGAAGTTAATCCGGCTTCTATTCCCATTTTAATCCGCCTTTCTTAAATACATATAAAAATCCCAGTTCGAGTACGACAAGAAACATTAACATTGGGAAAAATGCCGTAAATCCATTCTCCGCGAAAAGCTTCTTGAACTGCACTCCCCACGGATAAACAAAAATTACTTCAATATCAAAAATGATAAATAACATCGCAACAAGGTAATACTTGATTGATATTCTTTCATGAGTTGTGCCGACAGGCTTCATTCCGCTTTCATAAGTAGAAGCTTTTTCTGCGTTCGGCCTCTGCGGGCCTAATATAGAGCTTGACAGAATAACAGCAATGCTGAACACCGCAGCTACGGCGATAACGAGAAATATTGGGATATATTGTTCTATCATATTCCTTTTTGTACTTTTATTAGGTGGTAAATTTATTCAAAATATGACAGAATGTCAATTTGAGAATGCATCCGGGTGTACGACAAATTGTCCTCTTACTCATAATCATACTCATTTTCCCCTGAAGCGATCATGATTATGAGTAAGAGTATGGTTAAGAAAATTACAGACCATCCATTTTTGCTGTATATGGACGATAACATATTCCCGCTCCGGCTTGTTGTCGGGGACTGGAGAATTTGTCGTACACCCATACATCTGACCACATCTAAATATATCTGATAAAATGGATGGACTTCACACGCGGAATATACTGGACTGGTTCTTACAGAAAAATATTTATACCTGCATATACGCAGTTCGCATCGCAGGATATGCTATTCAGCAGAACTGCTATTCCCGACTTCTTTGATGGAAAAAGAATAGTTGAAGTTTGTTTCATTACTTGCCACAGTTTCATTTACAGTTTCTTTAATCCGTTTTGGATGATAAATACTATCCTGGGCATCTTTATTTTTATTCGCCATTTTCTTCGCTTCAATCGCGAAATTTATCATATCTATTAACTGATAAATCAACTGCACAGCTTTCTTGTCCGTTAACTGACTCAAATCCTTCAAATCTTCCTGGTCTAATACTATGGCTGAAATGTTTGCCTTTTTGTCATTTAATTTTGTGAAAATTTCCCTGGTAATTCTTCGCAGAAAATCAAGAATATCTTCTTTCTTCTCCTTCTTCTCGATAGAAACTGATTTCGATGAATTAAATGAGAAGCTGAAATTCACTTCATACTGTTTGTCAACAGGTTTTCCATCTTTTACTTCAGTCTGGCTATAGTTATAAGCAAAAGAAAAACTTCCCGAAGTCTGTTCTTTTGAAAGGTATCCGTTTAGAGTTATTTTCTGCTCAGTCTGATGAAGAAACTGCAGATTAAAATTAGTACTGTCCGCCTTGAAAGTAAACGTAGAATTCGATAAATCAATGTCGGACTGATATAAGCCGCGGCTTATATCAGAAATTCCGTTTATGGCGGATATATTTTTGTTATTTATTAAAGATGTATTACTAAGATTCATCCCGTTAAGAAAACCGAAATTAGTAGTTCCTGTTTTTGTAACATCCATGTCAAAAACTCCTTTTTATTATGCTTTATAATCGTATAATAAAAGGAACAATTAAATTTATTTTACGAATAACCCCGTAATCCGCCGGAAGTCCCCCCTGTTCATCTGCATAAAGGATGGTTACAATATACTATAACTAAATAAGGGAATTCCAATTATCCTTTACTCTCCATAGTTATTACAGGTAAAATCATCTCTTCCATCGAAATACCGCCATGCTGGAATGTATCCTTATAATGGCTTAAATATTTATGATAATCTGTGGGATAGACAAAATAATAATCTTCCTTAGCAATAATATAATTGACAGTCATCCCGCGCTTAGGTAGTTTATATTCAGCCGGATTAGTAATATAAAGCGCGTGCTTATCATCCACCTTCAGGTTGCGTCCGAACTTAAATCGTAAGTTAGGGGAAGCTTCCCTGTCGCCTAGAACCTTCGCACCACGTAAAGTACGGATACTGCCATGGTCAGTTGTAATGACTACCTTTGCATTTTTCATCCGGGCAATAGAACGAAATGTTGACAGTAGCGATGAATGTGCAAACCAGCTGTTCGTAAGCGAGCGGTAAGCTGGTTCATCCGGCGCAATTTCTTTAAGAATATCTGAGTCCGAACGACCGTGAGCAACCATGTCAAGGAAATTAACTACAACTGCCGTAAACTGGCGATTCTGATATGAAAGTATATTCTGTTCAAAATTACGCCCCACTTCAGGATCGATTATTTTTATATATTTTAAATCGCCGCGGAGTTTAATTTTTTTCCTGTCAAGCAGAAGCTGAAGCAGTTCCTTCTCATGCTTATTGCAGCTGCGCTCATCATCATCTCCTGACGACCAGAGTTCCGGATAGTATTTCTCAATTTCCGCCGGATAAAGACCGCTGAAAAGAGAGTTCCTAGCATAAGGCGTGGCAGTCGGCAGTATTGAATAATAAAACTTCCGCTCAATATTAAACAGATCAATAAGATACTTCTCCATACCAAGCCACTGATCCATCCTGAGGCAGTCAAGAACAAAATAAAATACAGACTGCTTGCTGTCCTCAAGTTCATTTAAGACAAAATCATTGGTAATCGAAGGTGTAAGCATTGGCACGTTTACCGAATTTTTTGAATTTATCCATTTAATATAATTCTTCTCGACATATTTGCTGAATTCCTGGTTGCACTCCTTTTTTTGATCTGTAAGAGTCTGCCTGAGAGCAACTTCGGGATGAGAGTCGAGTTCCATTTCCCAGTTTACGAGCTTAAGATAAATATCTGTCCATTCTTCCCAGTCCGGACCCATCATAACCTGGCGGGATATCTCATTAAAATCATGCAGATAGTCTTTAGCAACATATTCGCCCGAAATTTTCTTCGATTCAAGGATTTTTTTGCAGACAAGCAGCACCTGGCTTGGGTGAACAGGTTTGATAAGGTAATCCGTTATCTTCCCGCCTATTGCATCGTGCATAAGAGATTCTTCCTCACTTTTTGTAATCATGACAACAGGTATATTGGGTTTTATTTCTTTTATCAGATTTAACGTCTGAAGTCCGCCCAGACCCGCCATCATTTCATCGAGAAAGATAAGATCGAATGATTTTTCCCTTACCTCAGAAACTGCGTCTTCACCATTAGTAACTGTTTCTATTTCGTAACCTTTATCTGTCAGAAAGAAAATGTGCGAACGCAGCATTTCTATTTCATCATCGACCCACAAGATTCGCTTTTTCATCAGTTCCCTCGTTTTGTGTATTTATCAGAGTTATATAACCGGTTGAAATCTAAAGTTCCGGACCGGGTATGAATATAATTACGATTAAGGTTATGATATAAGATTAAGAATGCCCGATAAATTTATTCTTTTTCTTTATATCCTTGTTATTTTCCTCTCCTGTTCCAGAATCTTCACAAAGTAATTTTAATACCGGAATCAGCCTGAGAATCATTTTTGAAGCAAAACCAGAAGTGGATTCGCTTCAAAAATCTTTTTCTGAGCAATTTCTTTAAGGAAATTGCTCTCCTGGACTGTCTTTTTCCCTCAAAATTATTCCCGCCGGATATTTCTCCCTTATTTTGGAAGAATCCCTGAAGATTATCATCAAATTAAGTTACCCGGCATTACTGAATAGCCAGATGGACATCAAGACCGACTTCGCTTGTAGTTGTCGGAGTAATTCTTGCCGCACCTTCAGGCTGAACCGAAGTTCTGCGATAAAATACTGATGCCGTAACTCTAGAACTGATTACATATTTAATTCTTGGCTCCAGAGTAGTTCTTACGGTTCCATCCTGCGGCGTGCCGCTTTCTTTAAAGTCATTCATATTAAAGATTACAACAGAAGTCCTGGCGTTCGTATAAGTTACTGTAATTTCAATATCATTTTTCAGATTAACACCAAAGAGCGGAATATCAAACCCTGATTTTGAATAACTTGCCGTTATGCCAATATCTTTTGAGAATGATTCTGTAATATTTTTTGTACTAATGCCAAGATCATACCCATTCTTTGTGGAATACTTAATATTGCCGGTCAGGTTACCGTTCCAGAGTGAATTGAAGGTCATTGTAAGACCAATAAGAGGCTGGAAGCCATAACTTATCTTCTGAGACTGGGTAACCTGTTTCCTGTCGGCGTTGAGGTTCCAGCCTTCGCTGTATTCAGATGAATATGAATGGCTGAGCGAAACTCTCTTGGAAAATGACCGGAGTACAGGATATTTCTCCAGTCCGTCCCAGTTCAGATTCCAGTTTGGTCTTGGAATATAACGGGCAACCGAACTGAGAAATGGAAGTTTTGATAACAAGGGCATTGTTTCAAAACCCTTCGCAAAAGCATCCGAAAGATTATCAGCAGCAGGGCTGTACAACTCCTTAACCTTTGTAATTCCGCTTTTGCCGAGGAAGCTTAAGAAAAACACCTGCGGAAGTGCAACGAATGAACGTGTAAGACTTCCGGTTGAAGTAATGCTGATAATCCTTGTATTGCCAAGCTCATCAGTCTGAATAGTCGCGTTTTTGTTAACAGACCAGCCTGCTTTCCACTTAATATCGAGCTGAGTACCTTCCCATAGCGGTCTGGATGTTGAAAAGTCAAAATTATTACGCTGGGAGAAATTGTCACCAAGCTGGAGTCTGGCACCGGTACCCAAAGAATCGCGAATATAAGCTCTGGGACCCGGATCCTGATTAAGTCCAAGCATGAACAGCCGGTTAGGACCATTATTTACAGACTGTGTAACTCCCCAGAAGTTCATAATGCCGTTGCCTTCTCCAAAGATACCTGACTTCTGAACAGTATTATCTTCCGAGAAATTAAAAGAAATATTATCATAATCAAACAGAACATATCTCAAAGTATTCTTCACAACTGACCAGGCAAGCAACAGTTTACTTGTCTGTGGCTGCGTACTGATAACCGAATCCTTTTTAAAGGCAGCGGCATTAGTACTGTCATTTACCTGAAGCGAATCAGCTTTAGCAGTATTTCTGTTCGCGGGCGAATTCTGAACATTATCTTCTTCCCTGATACCGCCACGGCTGTGGCTGGTTCTGCCTGTTGAATTTGTTTCCGTCTTAGGCGCGGATTTTTCATCCGGCTTAGATTCCCTGAATATTGGTTCAACAAGCGATTTTAATTTCACTTTGCCGCCAAAGCTGATTTTATTAGAAAACCCTGCCGAACGACCGGCTTCCTTTTGCTGAAAATTATTAGACCAGCTGTAATTGACTCCGTAACCCGTATTTATCTGTAAGAAATTATTAAGCCCCCATATACCGGGAAGCTTTGGCGCGGTTCTTATGTCGAACGACTGAGAATACTGATAATCGCGCCCGAAGAATACGCCGCTAAATATATCATTCCATATCTCTTTTTCGCTTCTTTCAACTGTATTATTAATAGTAAGCAGATGGGCAAGCGATGAGGCGACATCGGCATTGTAACCAAGAGTGAGATTCAAAAACCCGCCTTCGGTCAGTTTCCATGTAAATGAACCATTCCTCCCAGCCTTAAAATCCCTTGCGATATTTGCCGTTACATTTTCCTGCCTTGAAAGGGAATAAGAATAATTCCTCGAAGCTGACATATTCATATTCAGGTTCTGTGGCGAGTAATAAAACTTTGTATTCCTGTAATCTGAAAAGAGCTGGAGGATTGTTCCAAGCACGGGAATATCAGCCGGATAGAAGAAGTTGTTCTGTCCAAATGTCAGAGCGTAACCGGCTCCGAAACTCCAGGTCCAGTTTCTCGTCACCTTCTGAGTCGGATTCTTCCCGTTTGCTCTGTTAAAACTGAAGTTAAATCTAAGATTATTAACCGTTTCATTAATCAGCCAGAAGTCCGATGGAATGCGAAGCTCGATATTACTTAACGACCAGGTTTCGGATATACTCAGCGACTGAGTATTTGCAACAAAAATATCCGTAGAATCCTGCGCAGATTTGGATGAATAACCTGAGCTTAACAACTTTTCCTGGAAAAGCTTTGAAGCGCTTGAAACTTCGATATCGGTACCAGGTACGTATCTTGGTTTAGTAATGGATTCATTGTGCGAATAATTTATTCTTAGTTTACTGCCCGGCATACTGAAAGGCATAAGTTTAATCACATCAAGGTCAACATTGAGTCCCCAGTTCTTCGCGTCCATTCTTGAACCGAATTTATCGGAAAGTCTGTGAAAGAACGGGTCGGTCTGGCTCATATTAAAGTTAACAGTCATCAGGTCGGCAAGCTTAAAGTTTGTTGAAGCACTATAAGCCCAGCCGGAAGTGTTATCCGCACCAATAACTCTTAGTTCATCAAGCCATACCTTACCGGAAATACCATTCGGATAATTCCCGCTTTTGTTGGAGTTCTGAACACCGAACATAAAGAATGAAACTCCTGTAAGAGCAGGGTTGCCTCTAAGTCTGTAAAAGTGTCCGGGTCTGCCAGGTACTTCAAGACTGTAAACTTTTGATGTATCCTTCGTTTGTTTGAGTCCGGTTATCTCTTTAAATGGAATGCTTAACTCATTCCAGCCCGGTTGAACAGGCAGACGATATTCATAATAGTTCGAGGTATCAGAACCAAACCTGAAATAAACTTCTCCCGCACCGCTACGCGAAAGATTATAATTAAGCGTATCGACATCTCCATGTACAAACAGCTTCATCTCGCTGTAATTAAATAAATCCATAGCGCGGAGATATTTAACAACCTGACGTTCATCATTTTCCACAAGATTATAAATAGTAAGGGAAAGAGACTGTTCGTTTCTCAGGACTGTTTCAGTTGTATTACTCCTGTCCCGTTCACGTTCGACTCCCGGAGGACTTGAATATTCGGGAGTATTTTCTTCGATACTTATAACGGACAGTTCAAGGGTGCTGTCAACAGCATTAGCGCTGATTATATTCTTTGGGATAACTTTCTGCCACTGGCTTCCAACCAGATTAAAGTCAGCAAACCTTAGATGAACCTTTTGATTTGTGCCGTTTACCCAGAGCCTGATAGTTTCAACGACTGAAAGACTGGGAGTTCCTTCCTGGGAAGTTGGTTCTTTAAGCGGGATTCTGATTAAATGCCAGTGTCCGTCAGTATTACCGCCTCCGATAATATATTTATTTTTCACAGCATTAGTATCAAGCGGAATGGTATAACGATAATAACTATTAAGCTGGTCAAGTGTCCAGTTTCCGTTAAGATCCTCAGTATCAGGCAGTTTACCTGATTCAATTGAGACAGAGTTGCCTTCAGTTCCGTTAATATTCTCGTAACTAATATTAGCCGGGTCGAGGTGGAAATTATCCCCTGCAGGGTCAGGATTAGAAGGGGAATAATCAGGTTCAGCAGCATCCGCATCTCCGTCTGTTCCCACGTCTTCGCCCTGGTCTATAGCTCCGTTACGGTTACGGTCTTCATAGTTAAGCACACCGTTAGGAATTACGTCTTCGCTAATCTTACCAAGGTCTATATTAAGCTTTGCATCAAGCGGAGTATTCTCATCGAGCTGAACCCAGAATTCGATAAATTCTATGTTCTCATCAATAAGATTGCTTGCGGTTGAGGAGAGATTTTTCATTATACCGCCCCAGTTGTTACCGGAGGCTGTCATATTTTGGTTATAGTTATAAAAGCCCTTACGCGCCGGATCAAATACATAATCAAGAACGGTAACATTCTGATCATTCTTGGCAACAACCTTCTTCGGCCAGATTTGTTTTACATCGGTAACAGGTGGCGTTATGTTATACCACCAGCTTTTAGCTTTATAATTCATCTGCTGAAGCAGAGATGAACCGCTGATATTATTCATCTTAGCCGGAACGCTGATATCATGCCATGCCGTATATCCAAGACTAAGAGGAATGGTTTTCTTTGAGCCTTCGAAGTCATCAACATAAGCTATGCTACGGCTGACATCGCTTTCGATTGTACTTTTCTTTGTATTCGGGTCGGGATTGATATAGGCGAATTCACCCTTAACTGCAAGCGATGACATCTCCCGTGTTGTGATAAGTTTATCCAGACCTTTAGTCAAAAACGGCATATCGAAACCGGTAGAAAAATCAACCCCGTAAATAGAATTATTTAATGGTTCCTCCCCGATTCTAACCTTATCGCTTAAAGTCTGCTGATTAAGATTTAATGCCGAGAAGCCGAGAAGAGTTCTCTTCGAGAAATTAAACTCACCTCTTGCACCGGTAAGCGTCTTGGAAGCAAGCTGGAAAATATCATTCTGTTCATAACTAATCTTCAGGTCTGCTCCGGGTACAAGGGCATCTTTATTACGAATAGTAACCTGACCGATATTATAATCAACCACATAATCAACATTCGGAGTAAGTTCTCTTCCGCCAAGGGTTACTTTAACCGAGTTTTCAACGATTCCAACCATACCAAGGTTAAACACACTGGAAGAAGAAGCAGAATATTTTCCTTTGATTACAAACCTGTCCCTTGAACCCTGATTTTTTGCTATGTTAGCAGAAGTATCATAAACAGCCTGAAATTTCAGCGAATCATTCCCGCCAAGAGCTGCGGGAAGATTTACTCCAAATGGTTGCAACGTTGGGAAGATAATTTCTCCGGTTTCAGGGATAATTGTTCTTCCGATTAAAAAATCGAAGTTTCCGTCTTTCCCGGCGGAATTACCCGCGCCTACCAAATCAAGACCGAAGGCATTTAGTAATGGAACAGAGCCTGTCTGCGTTATAAGTTCTATCTGAGGTTCGCTACCCGGAAGCTGATACTGAATATCAAGCTTAAAACCTTCCTGATTAACACCGCGTCCGCCAATTGCATAAATATTTCTAAGCTGAAGTTTCCAGGCTTCTTTATACTGTGGCTGAAGATTCTGTGGTTTTACAAGTTTAAGCACAAGTTTATTTGTGCTTGAAGTGTCGCTGCCGACAAATTCACCAAAGAAATAATCATCATCAGGATTAGATGAACCAAGATCATTAGCACGTCTGTATGCCACAGCAATAACATCCTGCTCCTGTATTTGTGTTTTAAATGTTAAGAAACCCGTCTCGGGGTGAAGTACATAATCAATATCCGGTTGCAGCCTGACAAACCTTCCTACTTCAACCCTGCCTGACTTAGCGGTATCCATTGTCTCTCTTTCATTATTATAGGCAAGATTACCTTTTGAATGAGGTTCAAGACTAATAATCGCAATTGCTTGGCGTTCAACACCAGGCTGAGGCAGACCAATAACTGATTTCCAGACTTCAATTTCCTTGACCAGATATCTGGTATCAATATCCGGCTGGGCATTGCCATAATACCGGTTAAATAAATTCAGCCCCGTACTCCCTTCAGCGTATGGCGCGTCAATAAAATAATGACTGGTCGAATATTCATAGACGCGTCTGGTAAATTCCTGCGTGGTAGATCCGCCTGTAATTGAGACTTCTTTTATTTCGCCTTTCTTTTGGGAAGCTAACGTAGTCAGATTCAACGGGCCAATCTGGAAATTTGCTTTAATACCAAACAATGCTTCGCTACCGCCAACCAGAGGTGAAGTCTGAAGAGATACGTTTCCCGCTTCAATCTTCTGAACTATTTCATCCTCATAGCCGGTATAAGAAAGTTTAAGCTGGTTTTCATATTCAAATGTTCTTTCTGTATTCCAGTCAGCACCAATTTTTAGTTTATCACCTATCGAACCCTGAACATTTATTTGCACCTGTTGCTTAAAATCAGGTTCGTTTCTTGAATTACCAAGCAACGAGGCTGTAACACCTTCGGTTGTTTCATTTCGCCATGCTCCATGAATATCTACCGCACCGTTAATCCGAATATTTATTCCTTTTTTGCCAAAAATACTTAAAAAGCCAACGCTTGGCAACGGAATATCAATGTTTGTAATATCGCTGATAAGAGCACCGATATCCCTGACGCTGCTTTTAAGTTCATATTTATAAGCAATCTCTTCAAGCAACGTTCGGTTTTTCGCCTGGAGTTTTAATTTAATATATTCATCGAGTGGAATTTTGAGGAGAATCTTATAAGGATCGTTTCCAATTTTTTCTTTAATTATAACAAAGTTACCGGTCGAATCAAGCTGTACTGTTCTGAATAACAGCGCCTGCGATGGATAAACAAAAAATTTGGATCGTTTTTTAGGAGTAAACTGAGTGTAAGGAACATCTTTACGCTGATAATGGAAATATTTGAGTCTCGCAGTAGAATCAAGGGACTTTGCCATCAGAGAATCACGCCATGTCAGTACTTTTACTGAATCACCTGCGACATCTGATACTTTTTTCTGCAATGAATCAGCAATTCCTGATATTTTCTTCCCTGCTGAATCAACCGGAGAAACTGCTGAACTGGTATTTTGAATTAATTCAGGCGAATCTTTTGTAGTATCCGCTAAAGACAAATATGGAATAAAGCATACGGAAGCATCATTCGATAATGAATCACCAGACGACCCTTGTGAAGCAAAACCTATGGACAACAGACCACAGACTGTCGCCACCACAAATGTTAAGAGCTTCAGGCTCTCATGCAAAAGCTTATGAAATTGAGTTTTTATTGTTCTACCTTGACGCTGTTTTCAATAGAGTAGATATGTTTCGCTATTACTTCCCTAATTTGTTGAATGAAAAATTATTTAATTTTTGGCTTATTATCAATAGTTCGAAGTATAAATTTCACCACAATATTAAATTAAATTATTGCAGAACAAAGAAAGCCATTTTTCAACAAAGTTTCAACTATTTTTATAATAATTCCTGTGTACCGTTAAGATTATAGCAAAAAGATAACTTATATATCCATGAGATTTATTACTTCATCCATAATTTCGATAATATTGTTTTTATGAACTATAACAGAACTCAGCCTGTTGCCAAAACAAGCTCCGGTATCAATATATACACTATTCGATCTTGAATCAATCCTGACATTTTCCTGTTTCGAATGCCCGACAATCTGCAACTTACCAAGATTAAGCAGTCTTTCCCTTGTCCATAAAACGCCTGAATCACCCATAAATTCAGAATATATAAGCTGATCAAGCAGATGAAGATTTTCCCTGAGATTCGGGGGTAATACTTTTTTAAACTTCTCAGAAACACCGGCATGTGAAATAAAACAGTCATCAAGGTTAAAATACAATGAAGAAGATTTAATAAAATCCGTGTGCCTTGAAACCGCATCAGAATGATTAAGATATGACTGCCGCGTTGCCTCATTACCATTAAAAACCCATGAATGTGCAAGCAGGCTGTCAGGCTCTTTGACAAAGGAATACAACATATAATCATGATTCCCAGTAGTAAATTTCAGGTTGTTATCAATAAAAAACTGAACAACTTCAAAGCTGTGCTTCCCCCTGTCAATTAAATCGCCGACACAGTAAACCGGTATATTTGGATACTTGGTAATTATCCTGTAATAAAGACTAAGAAACGTATAAAAACATCCATGCACATCGCCGACTACTGCTACCATAAATCAGATTTTAAAATTTTCTTTGGCAAATCGCGTTAATTCTTCTTTGAAATTTGATGCACTATATCAATTAAAGCCTGCACTTCCTGCTTAAATATCATATTGAAGTCTTTCTTAATTAGTTGAGAAAATCCTGAGTCTTCTATACTCAAGATTAAAAGTCTCCGCAATATTTTCATTCGAACAAAAACCATTATAAGTACAAACACCCTTTGCCAGTCCATCATCTCCAAGTAATGCGTTGGAAAGTCCATGATCGGCAATGCTTAAAATATAATCCAGCGAGGCGTTTGTCATTCCGTAACTTGCCGTTCTTGAAACAATGGCAGGCATATTCGGAACGCAAAAATGAATAACATCATGCTTAACAAAAACAGGGTCTGATAATGATGTCGGATGACTTGTTTCAACACATCCTCCCTGATCAATTGATACATCAACTATAACGGCTCCGCGCTTCATTGTCTTTACCATATCTTCTGTAACAATGCGGGGTACCTTTTCCCCCTTTATAAGAACTGCTCCAATAAGCACATCGGCAAGCTTAACTCCGCGCGAAATTGTATAAGGATTTGCGATAACAGTACTAACTCTTTTCTGGAAATAATCATCTATCTTCTTAAGTCTGCTTAAATCCTTGTCAATTACAATCACCTGAGCACCACAGCCAAGAGCAGTACGCGCCGCACTCGTGCCAACAGTACCGGCACCAATTATAACTACAGTAGCCGGAGCTACTCCTATAATTCCACCCATTAAAATCCCGCGGCTTACCGGTAGTTCGCTTTCCAGATATCTTTCAGCTACCTGTATACTAAGCTGACCTGCTATCTCACTCATCGATCTTAAAACAGGTAAATCATCATCACGTTCTATTAGTTCAAACGCTATGGCTGTATTTTTTTTTCTTATTAATTGTTCAATAATTTTTTTCCTGCTGGTACAAAGATGCAGGAATGAAAATATTATCTGTTCTTTCTGCATTATTGCAGCTTCCGCTTCAGTTAAACGAGTGATTTTTATAATCATCTCAGCACGGTTAAAAACTTCCTCTGCATTGCAGACAATATGCGCTCCGGCTTTCCTAAATTCATCATCGGTAAAATTACTGCCCACACCTGCACAGCTTTCTATAAAAACAGTATGACCTGACTTTACTAACGTATCAATGCCCGCAGGCGCAAGCGCTACTCTCTTTTCTTCCTGAGTAGTTTCTTTAGGTATTCCTATTCTCATGTTAAATATGATTTTACTGGGAAATTAGTTTTATTTATAATGCAAGATAGTTAATAAAGGAAATATTAACAATGCCTGAAAGACAAACAGTTTCCCGTTTTATCCAAATAAAAGCTTTACAATAAACAAAGCGCCGAGAGCGCCCGCAATATCTGCAAGTAAACCAGACGGCAACGCGTGTCTTGTACGCACAATGTTTACAGAACCAAAGTAAACAGCAAGTACATAAAACGTAGTCTCCGAACTGCCATAAAATGTCGAAACAAGAATTCCAGTCATTGAATCAGGTCCATAAACCGCAATAGTCTCAGCCATTATACCGAGAGAACCGCTACCTGAAAGCGGACGCATAAGAGCCATTGGCAATGCTTCGGCAGGCATACCGATTAAATTTGTTACAGGACTCAGTATCATTATAAGAAAATCCATTGCTCCTCCAGCCCTGAATATGCCAATTGCTACAAGCATCCCTACCAGATAAGGAATTATCCTTACCGCTACGTTAAAGCCTTCTTTAGCTCCTTCAATAAACTTTTCATAAACCTTTACCTTCTTAAATAATCCGTATATAACAAAAGAAAAAATCAGAAACGGAATGGCAAGTATTGAAACAACCTGAATTATATCCTTAACTATCGAAGGTTTTATAAAGCTTATAAGTGAACCAAACTTTGAAGCAACACCGGAAACAATAACCATAGCAGCCAAAGCCACTATGCCCGCTAAAATTAAGAGTCCCTTTCCATTTGATTTTAACCAGGCACGTCCTTCTCCTTTTTTTACCGGAAATTTTTCCATTATTTTCGCCGAAGTAACACCGGCTATCGTTGCGCAGACAGCTCCAAAGACCGATGTGCCAATAATAACAGCCGGATCAGAACTGCCTGAAGCCGCCCGGATTGCAATAGCAGTCGCAGGTATAAATGTAAGTCCAGCGGTATTAATTGCAAGAAAAGTGCACATTGCATTTGTAGCCGTTCCTTTATCAGGATTAAGTGAATCAAGTTCTTCCATCGCCTTTAAACCAAACGGAGTAGCCGCGTTTGAAAGTCCGAGCATATTGGCAGATATATTCATAATCATCGCCCCCATAGCGGGATGGTCGGAAGGAATATCAGGGAATAAAAACTTTGTAACCGGCTTTAATACCCTCGCAATGATTCTTATAAGTCCGGCTTCTTCAGCAATTTTCATAATGCCAAGCCAGAGAGCCATTATACCAATAAGCTCAAGCGCGACATTAACAGCCTTGCCGGCATAATCAAGAGCTGAATTTGTTACATCCTTCATTCTTGCAAAGGTTATTTCCTCAAATACAATTGAAGCATTTATGGTAGAATCGGTGTTAATATGCCTGATTAGAAGTATGCCGGTCAGGTCATCATCTTTACCGGTAACCTTAGCCATTTGTTTCCAGATTTTTGGAGTTGCATCACTTATTTTAATAAAAAGGACTGCCGTTTTTTTTATTTTATCATAGGTAAGCTTAGCCGGCTGCTGTATATCTTTTGTTACTCCCTCTTTATAATAAGAATTAAAGACATCAGACTTAACTGCAATCTTAACATCGTAAGACATAGTCGAGTCGGTATTAAATGGCTGTGCAAGATTTATTAAGACGGGAACCGGAGTTTTATTCTGATATTTATTATTTCCCTTTTCAACAAGGTCTGTACTGACAGCGGCACCAATTCCCAGAACAATCAAAGCTATCCATACATAATTGAGCATGTGTGAGTCTCCTTTTTGGTTTTGGGTTAACCGTTTTCGAACATCAGATCAAAAACTTCGGGTAAAAATGACAGTTTCTAATTTTCTTAATCATACTCATGCTCTTAACCATACTCACGCGCCCGGTCTCAGAGGAAGTTTAATTTATAACTATCTTCAGTATAGAGTTTATCCGGGAAAGTAGCAGCTTTACTTCCCTCTTTTGCCATGAATTTTTAGAAAGATAGTTCCCTGTTCTAAAATACTGCTATCAAATTTTAAATCTGAACTGCCTTCCGATATTACTTTTATACGTATAGATTTAACTTTTATATGTACAGATATTACTTTTATACGTATAGATTTAACTTTTATACGTATAGATTTAACTTTTGTACGTATAGATTT
>JBAXDX010000040.1:0-24861 GCA_037140715.1 Ignavibacteria bacterium | reverse complement strand
AGTACCTCGTGACGCTCTCATGAGGTACTTGGAGTTTTCCGAGTACCTCGTGACGCTCTCATGAGGTACTTGGAGTTTTCCGAGTACCTCGTGACGATTTCATGAGGCAACAGTAAGTCTCCAATGAAACAGTCTGTCTTTCAAAAGGGGATTTAATTCCCTCCCCCAGGTTGAAAACCCGGGAATATGGGAACTGCTAAATTTATCTGACCATTATACCGCCAATTCCCTGGAATTATAAATATATTTCAGCGGAATACTCACTATATACTAAAACTGATGATACTTTTTACCCGGCAGTCCGCAGGCCGGACATTCTGCAGGCGCGGAGCTAATCTGCGTATGTCCGCAGACTGAACATACATATATACTTGTTGCGTTTATATCTTTACCTTCTTCAGCAGACTTTCTTGCATTATTATACATAACTTCATGTATCTTTTCAGCTTCAAGCGCGAAGTGGATAGACTTCACAGCCACTTTTTCTTCTTGGAGAACTGCAACGGCATCAAAAGCAGGATACATTTCCGTTACTTCGTAATTCTCACCTTCCATGGCATGAGCGAGATTTTTTTTCGTATCATTTATACCGCCAAGTGCCCTGAGATGATTTGTAGCGTGAACTTTTTCCGCAAAAGCAATAGCTTTGAATAATCTTGCTATCTCCGGAAAACCTTCCTTATCAGCTTTTTCCGAATAAATTGAATATTTCATGTACGCCTGGCTTTCACCTGCGAAAGCTGCTTCGAGATTAGCTTTTGTCATTTTCTTCATGTAGAATTTCTCCTATGGATATTAAATTAATTAGAAATAGAAATAATTGCCTCCTGATAACAGCCATTTCTGACACTTTGGAGGTTTTTGTTATAAGAATTAAGAACAAAGAATAAAGTACAATATTTATTATCTGCCGGTAATAATTTACAGGTGGTACGAATTTATCAAAATCATATAAAAATACCGGACAAAAGCACAATGCTGTCAGGTTAACACCATATTACGCCCTTGCAGGGCTTATGGATTTTTATTGTATTTCGTCCGATGGGCGGGGCTACCCATCGCTATTATATTTAGCCCTTTCAGGGCTGATTCAGCCCTGAAAGGGCTAAATATATCAGCACAGGGCAATCGCCCTGTGAAAAATAATTCCCCCAGCAAACCCCAAACCCTGAAAGGGTGTAATAAAAATATTATTATTCACTCCCATCTTTTTCTTAATCTTACTCATAATCATAATCTTACTCGCTTCATGGGAAATGAGTATGATTAAGATTATGAGTAAGAGTATGAAGAACAATTGTACAATATCAATTTTACTTCAGGTCCGCTGCCTGCTTTACTTCGGAATTTTAATAAAATAAGTCTTCCCTTTTTGAGGAATCAGCAGGTTATCTCTCAGCCAGGGATTATATATCTTCAGTATCTTATAATTAAAACCTTTGGAAATAGCAAACAGTGCCAGATCGGGTATATTTGAATCTACGGCAAGCAGAGTACTTTCAAGCGGGATATAATAGTCATTTTTATTAATAAAGTAGCCATATTTCTGCGGGTCGCGGAATATTTCCTTCATTGCGATTATCCGCGCCACATATCGGGAAGTTTCTTCACCAAAGAGAATATCATAATAGCTTGTCATCTTCTGTCTTTCAATCTGCCTGTCAACCCCGCCAAACCCGATATTATACGAAGCAGCGGCGAGCGTCCAGTTATGATACTTATTATAAGCTGTAAGAAGATACTGACAAGCCGCCTCAGTTGCTTTCTCAATGTTGTAGCGTTCATCTATCATGTCGTTTATTTCAAGTCCGTAAGACTTAGCGGTCGGTTCTATAAACTGCCAGAACCCTGCCGCACCCGCAGAAGAGACAGCATTATCAAGATTGCTTTCAACAACGCATAAATACTTAAAATCGGCAGGTATTCCATTCTTTTTTAATATCGGCTCAATTACAGGGAACCATCTGTTTGCGCGTTTGACAGCAAGTATCGTTGCTGAATGGAAATATGTATTTACAATCATCTCACGGTCAATACGTTCACGAACGTAGAAATGCTCAAGCGGGACTCTCTCGCCACAGAAGTCAAGGTTTGCCGGTATTTCAGGAGAGACTATCTCGCAGTTCCTGACCTTTGGCTGTTTCTGCACCGGCGTATCAGTCTGGCAACCTGCAGAAAAGGAACTACTGTACAGGAAGGAGCCAATGACTGTTGTTCCAAGTACTATTACAACAGAATTTATTATGCTGAAGATTTTTATGTTTTTAATTCCAATGTTCATAGACTATCCTGATAAGTAATTCAGATTCTGTTTTCATTACAAAAATAATAAACTCTGTTACAAATTCATACTCGTTTTTCCCAAAGTTAGTAAGATTATGATTATAAGTATGATTAAGAAAACCGTCCCGGCTTGTTGTCCGGTTCAACAACCATCAGGAAATTTGTCATGCACCCTTTAATCTTGTTATTAGTTTTCTTAATTTCATCTCCGGAAAACTGAGTTTTCTTTGCCGGCAATTTTGGAAATTATAAAGAGGATAAACTATGGAATTACAATTTATTGGAGCTGCACGCACCGTAACAGGATCGATGCACCTTGTTAAGACCGAAAGCTCTGCATTTCTGCTCGACTGCGGTATGTATCAGGGCAAACGAAAGTCAGCCTATGAAATAAATAGGAATTTTGACTCATTTGACCCGGAGGAAATTGACTTTGTAATTCTGTCCCATGCGCATATTGACCATGCGGGCAACCTGCCTAATCTGGTGCGCTCCGGCTTTAAAGGAAATATTTACTGCACATTCGCAACAAGAGACCTGGCGGCTGTTATGCTACGCGACAGCGCATTTATTCAGGAAAAGGATACTGAGTTCGTAAATAAACGCAGAAAGAAAAAAGGACAGAACCCTTTTACTCCTCTTTATACAATGAAAGATGTTGAGGAAACTATAAAACGCTTTGTGGGACTTAATTACCACAGGGAGTTTGAAATAACAAATGATATTATGCTCACTTTCTTTGATGCCGGACATATATTAGGGTCAGCTGTTTCATTCCTTGTTATCAGGGATGAAGGACGCATTATTAATCTTGGCTATTCAGGGGACCTTGGCCGGCCTGATATGCCTATCCTTAAAGACCCGGAAAAGATACCGGACTGTGAATACTTCCTGTGCGAGAGTACTTACGGAGGAAGATTCCACGATACGCCTGAAAATACGGAGGCTAAACTTGCCGATGTAATCCGTAAGGCTGTAAAGCAAAAGGGAAAGATAATTGTGCCCTCATTTAGTGTTGGCAGAACCCAGGAATTAGTCTATTGGCTTAACAACCTCTTCGAAAGTGGCAAAGCTGATAAAATACCTGTTTATGTGGACAGCCCGTTGTCTGTTAATGCTACTGAAATATTCAGACTGCATTCGGAATGCTTCGATAATGAAATCTCACAATACCTGCTGAAAAATAAGGACCCGTTCGGCTTTAACAGACTTACATATATAAAGGATGTGGAAGAATCGAAGAGGCTTAATGATATTCCGGGCCCGTGCATGATTATAGCAAGCTCCGGTATGGCGGAAGCCGGCAGAATACTTCATCATCTGGCAAATAATGTTGAAAACCCCGACAATATTATTCTGATTGTAGGATATGCGGCTGAAAATACACTGGCACGCAGGATTGTCGAGCATCAAAGTGTAATTAAGATATTTGGCGATGAATACAACCTTAACGCGGAGGTAATTGTGATGAACTCTCTCAGCGCACATGCTGATTCAAATGAACTGATCTCTTATTGCAGTCAGTTTGATAAGGGAAGAATGCAACAACTGTTTCTGGTACACGGCGATATGGATCAGATGGAAAAGTTTTCCGAAAGACTTAAATCGGTTAACTTTGAAAATATTGTTATTCCTGAAAAAGGCAGTGTTTATAAAATTTAGTTCATATATTAAAGATAAACGGGTGTACGACAAAAGATAAAATGAGTATGATTAAGATTATGATTATGAGTAAGAATGGGGATTTGTCATACACCCGGGTTAAATAACTGCATGTAATTACATATTCATAAAGTCCGGATAAGCCGGAGAGTGCTTCCGGCTTATTTAATTTTACTCCTAAAGCCTGATTTGAAAAAAAATATATTTATCATAGCATTGTTTTTGGCGGTTTCATCCTCATTCAGAGCGCAGAATGCTCATGACAGTCTTAACTTTACAGCTTCAGTATGGTCAAAGCACCTGCTCCTTACAAGGTTTGATAAACAACTTAACACCTACAACCTTAATTCCCTGTTTACCTATGGACAAAAGTCCGGCAGTCTGTTTATGGGCGTTACCGAGAATTTTAATTCCACATTAGTCAGGTCAACACTGGATAATATAAAAGATGAACATTACTTCTCCCTTTTCGGAGAATATAATGTATATGATAATCTGAAAATGGGTATGCTCGCCAATAACAATATCCTGTCAGATGACAGGAAGCTCGCCCTTAACCAGGCATCTGTAAGTAATGTATCAATGTTCCTGAAATTCAGTCCCCTCGGCAAAATTTATGCTACTCCTTTCTACGGCTACGAAAACAATAACCAGATAGGTGAAGATGACTACGGACAGTTCTACGGGTTCGAAGGATTTATTGACAGCCTGCCGCTAAATGACTTTAATATATTTTCAATAGTGAAGTTTCTAAATGAGGATATATCGCCGCGGAAGAACTTTCTCAAATTAATTAATTTCTCATTAACGAATGAAATGAGTGGCACGTTTAAGAATATTTTTAACTGGTATTATTTACAGAACAGAAAAGATTTCTATTATACTGCTGATTCGGTAATAAGAAGAACTTTCAGCGTGGCAAATAATATCCAGTCAAGAATTGAAACAAATTATTATGCAGAAGACCGCTTCCTTGCGCCGGATATATATAAAGATTTCACTTTGGGCATTAATGCCAGGACTTCCTGGAGAGTAATTGACAGAGATACACGTTACAGACTGCTTAGCGATATCAGTACGTCCGTTTTTGATTTAAAAGTGGAAGAGTTTAAAATAGATTTAGAGTCTTTTGTGGAATATCGTTCAACTGCGTTTGATGGTCTGCTTAAATTAAATTATTCGGAACGAAATGAAAAACACACGGCAAAGAAATTTGAAGAGACTAATATATTCATGAAAGACGAACGCCTTAAAACATACGAAGAGCGCAATAGCCAGGAAGCACAGAAGAATAATATAACAGACCGGATATATGTATCATTTACCGGCAGCCTGAAACTCAGCAACAGAGACAGATTGTTCTTAAGTCTGTTCCATAACAAGCTGACGTATGATACACCAGGCGAAAATAACTTCGATGACAGGGATGAGCTGCTTTCGATTTTCAGGATTTATTATCTGCACAATATGACTCCATGTTTTGATACATTTATCAGCCTCGAAGGAAGTTTGAATCATATTGTATATATTTATTCTGAAAGAAGCTCGAATAATAATATATCGAGATTCCTGAAGCTTGGAACAGGCGGAAATTACCAGTCGGGAATGCTCACTTCGAAAAACCTCTTTGAAGTATCAGCCAATTATATTACGTATGACTTCGAGGATACAGATCCAAACTTCAGGAGTTATTCATACAGGCAGCTGGCATATCAGGACTCGACTACAATAAGACTTGGAAGCCATATCTCAGTTGCACTGCTTGGCACAATAAAATTCTCCGAACAGGGTAACTTTAACTGGGCAAAATTTTCCGGTAAGCCGGTCAGGATTCTTAATGAGTATAATTTTGAACCTAAGCTATTTTATTCTTATCAGGGACTGACATTTGGAGCCGGCATCCGTTATCTGCTACTTAAAACTTACAGTTTCAATAATAACATAAAAGAACCTGAATCAGGCTACAGGAGCGTTGGACCCGTAACGGAATTTTCAACGCTGGTTAACGGCCGCCTTAACATTATGGTTACCGGCTGGTACGAATTTATTACATCTGAAAAAAATATTCACCGGAAGATGGCTAATTTAAATATTCAGATTAACTGGATTTTATAAATTGTAATATTGTTTTTTTTTATTATTTTTAACAAAGCTTATTTATTAGTGGAGTTACTGTGTCTGAAAAATCATATCAGCTTGAGATATTCAGCGACCTGGATCTTCTTCCGGAGGCAGAAGAATTTCTTGAAAATATTGCAAAGGAGACTGATTTTGATAAAACAGTAATAAATAACCTCCTGCTTTCTGTTAATGAAGCTGTTTCGAATGCAATGCTTCATGGTAATAAATCTGATATAAATAAGAAAGTTACAATATATGTAGTCAGAAATAATAATGAGTTAAAAATCTCTGTTAAAGATCAGGGAAATGGTTTTGACCCTGCCAGGGTACCGGACCCGACTAAGGCGGACAACATATTTAAGGAGAACGGCCGCGGACTCTACATAATGCGCACATGTATGGATAATATGAAATATGTTTTCCATCCCGATGGGACGGAGCTTCAGTTGTCGTTAAATCTTAAAAAATAGTTTTTATTGTTTACTTTTACCATAAATCCTGTGTAAATGTATCCGGATACTGACGCATGATATAATATTTTATTCCATGCAGCGTTTCTTCCATGCTTTAAGATGTCTAATAAGGTTTTATATTTTCTAAATATTGGAAACAGTTTATTTCCTGTATATATTCAAAATTGAAACAAAAGTAATTTTGTAATTTTAGTTAAAATCACATTCAAACAAATAAGGATAGTTATATTATGGCCAGAAAAAAAATTGCTCTTATCGGCGGCGGACAAATTGGCGGGGCGCTTGCCCAGTTAATCGCGCTTAAGCGGCTCGGAGATGTAGTTTTATTTGATGTAGTAGAAAATTTACCACAGGGGAAAACTCTGGATATTGTTGAAGCCTCAAGAGTAGATGGCTTTGACGTTTTTTTAAGCGGAACAAATGATTATAAAGATATCGAAGGTAGCAATCTTATAATTGTAACGGCAGGACTTCCGCGCAAGCCCGGAATGAGCCGCGATGATCTTTTGGTAACAAATGCCAGGATTATGAAGTCAGTCGCTGAAGGTGTTAAAACCTACGCCCCGGATTCAATTGTAATCATTATTTCTAATCCTCTGGATGCTATGGCAACTTTGTTTCAGAAGGTTTCAGGCTTCCCTGCTGAGAGAGTAATCGGTCAGGCAGGAGTTTTGGATTCATCGCGCTTTGCTACATTTATCGGATGGGAGCTTGGCGTTTCGGTTAAGGATATCAATGCTACGGTTTTAGGCGGGCATGGTGATACGATGGTTCCGCTTGTACGTTATGCAAATGTGAACGGCATCCCTGTAATGGAAATGCTCGAACGTAAGTATAATGACGTGGCTAAGGCAAAAGAAGTGATGAACGCGATGGTTCAGAGAACTAAAATGGCAGGCGGCGAAGTAGTTAATCTGTTAAAGACCGGCTCGGCTTTCTATTCTCCCGCTTCTTCGGCAATTACTATGGCTGAAGCAATTTTATTTGATGAGAAGAGATTATTGCCTGTCTGTGCTTATCTGCATGGCGAATTCGGCGTTGACGGCTATTATGTCGGGGTACCGGCAGTCTTAGGCGAAAAAGGCATTGAAAGGATTGTTGAACTTTCATTAAACGAAGAGGAACAATCTGCTCTTGATAATTCTGTAAATGCAATTAAAACTTTAGTAGCCGATATGGAAAGACTCGGTCTGTAAACTTTCTCAGGGATACTTTTTCATTGGAAGGAGTATCCCTTCCCTTTTTCAAACCTCATTTTAAGAGCATCCGACAAATTTCCTTCTTAATCATATTCATAATCTTAATCATACTTCATTTTTCCTGAAGCGGGTAAGATTATGAACATGATTATGATTAAGAAAATCACAGACCATACATCCATTTTACTTTACCGGTTTTAATTTCTATTCCCGGACGGGTGGTTCCCGTTACTGACATATTCCCGCTCCGGTTCATTGCCGTGGCTGACAATTCAAAAAGGGAAATTTGCCGTACAACCTTATTCTGATGATATTCTTCTTATCAGTTTTTAAAAAGACATGTTATTATGCCGGTAGCCGGAACAGGTTCAATTCATTCCGGTATAAGCACAGAAGATTATTTTAGATTAGGATATATTGGAATGGAGAGAAAGGATATGCAGACAGGGAAGAATATTCCACCGCCTGATGCAGGCGGTGGAAATAAAACAATTATGATCTGGTTTCATAAACGCTGATATATTTTCTGTCACCGCGTTTATATTCAAATTTGATATGCCCCTGAATCTTAGCATACAAAGTATCATCGCTTCCAATACCAACGTTTTCACCCGGATGGAATTTTGTTCCTCTTTGCCTGACTATAATTGAGCCGGCAGAAACTAACTCGCCGCCGAACCTCTTAACGCCAAGCCTTTGGGAATTACTATCCCTGCCGTTCCTTGATGAACCCTGCCCTTTTTTATGAGCCATAATTTACCTCTGTTTTTAACCTATCTTAGTTATTTCAATCCTGCTTAAAAATTGTCTGTGACCATTTTTAACTCTGTAACCTTTTCTTCTCTTCTTCTTGAATACTATGACCTTATCATCCTTCAGGTGTTCAATTACCTTTGCCTGAACCTTTAAATCATTCAAAAAAGGTGTGCCGACTTTTGTTCCCTGCTCATCGGACAACAATAACACAGAATCAAAAGTTATTTCTGTTTCCGGCTCAGCTTTTAATCTTGGAACATAGTACTTCCGGTTTTCTGAAACCTTGAACTGCTGTCCCGCTATATCTACAATAACAAACATTAGGATCCTCCCGTAAAGCTTTTTTAAGAGCTTCAAATATAGGGAAAGAGCGTCTATTAGTCAATTAAAAATTATAAAATATTATGCCATTACAGGTTTCAGGGATGTACTTCCTTTTTTTATTACCTTACAGGTTGTTTTTATATCCTTTATAATAATTTATCAGCCCATTGGTTGATGAATCATGCGAAGTAACCTTTGTGTTGCCGTCAAGTTCCGGTAAAATAGCTTTAGCAAGCTGTTTGCCGAGTTCAACTCCCCACTGGTCAAATGAATTAATATCCCAGATAATTCCCTGAACGAATATCTTATGTTCATAAAGAGCTATAAGTCCGCCAAGATTTTTTGGAGTAATCTTATCAAGGAAGATGGAATTTGTGGGTTTATTACCTTCAAAAACCTTGTGAGGCAGAAGTTTTTGAATTTCGGCATCATTCATTCCGGAGGCTTTCAGTTCAGAGGCAGCCTCATCCTCTGTTTTCCCCTTCATTAATGCTTCGGTCTGGGCAAAGAAATTGGAAAGAAGCAAAGTATGATGATTACCAGCCGGATTATGAGTCTGTACCGGAGCAATAAAGTCAGCCGGGATCAACTTTGTTCCCTGATGTATAAGCTGGTAGAACGCGTGCTGTCCGTTAGTTCCCGGTTCTCCCCATACAATCGGTCCGGTAGAATAATCCGTAGCCTTACCCTCTTTAGTTACCCGCTTCCCATTACTTTCCATATCTCCCTGCTGGAAATATGCGGGGAACCGGTGCAGATACTGGTCGTATGGCAATATGGCATAAGTCTGAGCATCAAAGAAATTATTATACCAGATTCCAAGCAAAGCGAGTATAACAGGCATGTTCTTTTCAAATGGCTCTGTTCTGAAATGTTCATCCATTTCAAAAGCTCCGGTAAGGAGTTCTTCGAAGTTATCCATACCAATATAGATTGCAATAGAAAGTCCGATAGCCGACCATAATGAATAACGTCCGCCAACCCAGTCCCAGAACTCAAACATATTTTCAGGATCAATTCCAAACTTCGAGACTTCCTTTTCATTTGTTGAAAGAGCGGCGAAATGCTTTGCAACGGCAGACTTATCCTTTGCCTTTTGCAGGAACCAGTCTTTGGCTGTATTTGCGTTTGCAATTGTTTCCTGAGTAGTAAAAGTTTTTGAAGCAATCAGAAATAAAACTGTTTCGGGATTTACATTTTTCAAAACTTCGGAAATGTCAGTACCATCCACATTTGAAACGAAGTGAACATTTAATCCCGGTTTGCCGTATGGTTTTAAGGCTTCAGTTACCATAACTGGGCCGAGGTCTGAACCGCCTATACCGATATTTACGACATCAGTAATAGATTCGCCTGTATATCCTTTCCACTCCCCGCTTCTGATAAGCTCCGAAAACTCCCGTATATGCTTTAACACCGAATTTATTTCAGGCATTACATCTTTTCCATCGACTATTACAGGGCGGTTCGAGCGGTTTCTTAGAGCCGTATGCAGTACGGCGCGGTTTTCAGTCAGATTAATCCTTTCGCCGGAGAACATTTTTTCTATCCAGCCTTTCAGGCCGGCAGGTTCAGTCAGTTCAAGTAGCAATGACATTGTTTCTGTTGTTATCCTGTTCTTGGAATAATCCAGTAATATTTCGTTAAACTTAAGCGAGAACTTATCAAACCGGTCAGTATCCTCACTAAACATTTCGCGCATTGTAGTTGTGGCAATCTTCGACTTATGTTCCTCAAGCTTCTTCCAGCTTTCAGATTGTGTTAATTTTGACATATTTCCTTCTCCATACAATTTATTATAACTTTAGTACATTTATTAATCTCTTCGTAAATAAAAAATCCGGGGCAGTGATATTCTCTTAATGCTTAAGCCTGAAGGCAAACTCCGAGCCGCCCAGTATAGTGCTTCTGACTTCTACTTTGGAACTGTGAGCTTCAATTATATGCTTAACGATAGCAAGTCCAAGCCCTGTGCCACCAGCCGCGCGGCTGCGGTCCCTGTCAACGCGGTAAAATCTCTCAAATATACGCGGAATATCTTTTTCTGAAATGCCTATCCCTGTATCCTTTATCATAATTCTGGCAGCTGATTCGTCAGCCTCAATAATTACTGATACCGAGCCTTCCTCTGTATATTTTATGGCGTTTAATATCAGATTATTAAATACCTGCCGGAGCTTATTCCGGTCAGCCAAAATCTGAAGCTTTTCATCAAACGGATTTACAATAAGCTTAAGATTTTTCTTTTCCGCTTCAGGAAGCAGTTCAGGGATTATTTCCTTTATTAAATCAATAAGCCTGAAATATCTGAAACTCAGGTGCATCTCCCCTGACTCAATCATAGAAATATCAATCAGGTCGTTAAGCAGGTTATTCAGGTTTTCGGTATGATGCGCCGCCTTTCCAAGAAATTTCATATTAACTTTGCTGTCGTTTATCGCACCGTCAAGCAGAGTTTCTATAAATCCCTGAATAGCGAATATCGGAGTCCTTAACTCATGGGAAACATTGCCTAAGAACTCAGTCCTGACCCGTTCAAGCTTCTTGAGGTAATCAATATCATTCTGAGTTCTAAGATACATTGCCCTGATTTCTTCCTGCAGGTCATAAAGATTCTCAGGAAGTACGATTTCTTCAGGAGAGCTGATTTTATTCTTCCTGATAAGATTAATCAGTTTCCGGATAGATCTTAACTCCCTTTCGCTTATATGAACAAAAAAATAAAAAGCTGTAAAATTAAGCAGGCAGGCGGCTGAGAAAACACACGCAAGCCGGGTAACAGTTAAGCCGGGAGGAATAAATACGAGCAAAAGTGTAAGCAGACATAACGCGGCATATACCAAGAGATAATTTTTCGAAAACTTCGGATTATTCCAAAGTTTATTCCGGGAGTCGGAAGCGATAACCCACCCCTTTAATTGTTTCTATCAGTTCTGAAAACTCCCCCATTTTCTCTCTGATTTTTCTTACATGCACATCAATGGTTCTTTCAATTACAAAAACATCCGTCCCCCAGATATCTCTCAACATTGCTTCGCGGCTAAGCACCCTGCCTGAGTGCGAAGCCAGATAAGATAAAATTTCAAATTCTTTTCTTGGGAAAACTATAAGCTGTCCGTTTATTTTTATTTCATACTTTTCACGGTCTATTTCAAGCGGACCTGTTTTAATTTTTATATTTGGTTTTACTCCTTCCGGAATACTCTCCTGTTTCCGGAGATTTGATTTTACACGGGCAATAAGTTTTTTAGGAGAAATAGGTTTACTGATAAAATCATCAGCGCCAAGATTAAGTCCTTTAATTTCATCCTGCTCACTGGATTTAGCAGTAAGAAATATGACAGGAATTGATGCGAATGTGTTATCCTGCTTTATTTTCAGGCAGACCTCATAACCATTCATCTTAGGCATCATCACGTCAAGAATTATCAGATCTGGTTTTTCGATAAGCTTCTCAATTGCCTCTTCGCCATCATAAGCTGTAATTACTTCAAAACCTTCCTGTTCAAGGTTATACTTAAGGAATTCAACGATATCCTTTTCATCATCAACGAGTAGAATTTTAGGTCGCATATAATTTGGTACCTTAATAAAAATATAAAAATGCCGGTTCTAAGTTTTTCCCTTCTGATAATAATATTTATCAGTAGCTATTTGCTTCCGGGGGAGTTAAGCCACGATATTTTCCTTAAACGCCTGCCCGTTCAGGAAACCTGTAATTCTTTTAGATATTCCCGCGCTGTCTAATTCCAGGATTTTATAAAGTTCATCCTGCGAGCCATGCTCTACAAATTCATCCCCGATTCCAAGCCTGAGTATATCATTCTTATAATTCTTTGAAGCAAAATACTCAAGCACCGCACTGCCAAAGCCACCTGCAAGCACATTTTCTTCAACTGTAATTATCTTATTGTGCCTGGAAGCGATGTAATCAAGCATCTTAGTATCAAGAGGCTTTATAAAACGCATATTTATTACCTCGCAATTTATTCCGTCCTTTGCCATAATTTCCGCGGCACCAAACGAGTTCTTCACCATCGAGCCAACAGCAAGTATTGCCACGTCAGAACCACTGGCAAGCCGTTCGGAAATTCCAATCGGAACAGCTTCGAACCCGGGGTTCAGTTTTACACCCAGAGCATTTCCCCTCGGATAACGGATAGCAACCGGACATGAATTGCAATTTATTGCTGTATAGAGCATATTCCTTAATTCTGCTTCATCCTTAGGAGCCATAATAACCATACCCGGAATCATCCTTAAGTATGAAAGATCAAAGGTGCCATGATGTGTAGGACCATCAGCACCTACGAGTCCCGCGCGGTCCAGTACAAAGACTACATGCAGTTTCTGAAGTGCAACATCGTGGATTATCTGGTCAAAGGCTCTCTGAAGGAAAGTAGAATAGACTGCCACAACCGGAATTATCCCCTGTGTAGCCATACCTGCGGCAAATGTTACAGCATGTTCTTCAGCAATTCCTACATCAAAATAATTTTTCGGAAATGCTTTCTGCAAATAATCCAGCCCTGTTCCGTCCGGCATAGCGGCAGTTATACCGATTACTTTCGGATTATCCTTAACTATCTCAGTAAGCGCTTCGCCAAATATTCTGGTATAAGAAGGTAAAACCCCTGATTTCTTAAAAGCCTGACCGGTAACTTTATCAAAAGGAGTTGAAGCGTGCAGTCTTTGAACATCCTCTTCGGCCGGTTTATAACCTTTACCTTTCTGTGTGATAGTATGGACTAAAATCGGACCGTTAAAACTCCTGACCTGTTCGAGCAACTTTACGAGCTGAACGACATTATGCCCGTTGACAGGACCAAAATACCTGAAGCCGAGAGCTTCGAAAAGCACGCCTGGTGTTATTACAGCTTTAATTCCATTCTCAAGACGTGATGCAATCTTCCTCAGGCGGTCGCCGAAATGATCAAGCTTGCCTGTAAAATCCCATACCTGGCTCTTAAATTTATTATAATCAGGATGAGCTATCATCTCTGTAAAATAATTTGAAAACTGGAATACGTTGGAGCTGATTGACATATTATTATCATTAAAAACAACAATAAGATTTGATTTCAGCACGCCGGCATTATTCATAGCTTCATAAGCCATTCCGCCTGTCATAGCTCCATCACCGATTACAGCTACGACTTTCTTTTTGGTATCGAGAAGATTACTTGCCGAAGCCATGCCGAGGGCCGCTGATATTGAAGTAGAAGCATGGCCTGCGCCAAATGCATCATATTCGCTTTCCGCTCTTTTTAGAAAACCACTAATACCATGAAGCTGCCTGATAGTCTTTAACGAATCGCGCCTGCCTGTCAGCACCTTATGCGGGTAGGTCTGATGCCCGGTATCCCAGACTATAAGATCATCCGGCGTATTAAAAACTTTGTGCAAAGCTACCGTCAGTTCGACTGTTCCAAGCCCGCCGCCGAAATGCCCGCCTGTCTGCGAGATAACATCTATAAGATATTCCCTTACTTCCTGACAGAGTACTTTCAATTCATTTGAACTGAAATTTCTTATATCCGCCGGGGAATCTACACCAAAGAGCAATTGATATTTATTTTCTTCGTTCATCTTTCCTGACCTGATATTTATACCTCAGAACCGTTGTCTTCCTGAATTTCACTTTCCAGGGTTTTGCGTAGCGTTGTAATTTTAAGTTCCGCTTCCTTTAATTGCTGATAGCATTGTTTTGAAAGCTTAATGCCTTCCTCGTAAAGACTAACAGCCTCATCAAGACCAATCGCCTCGCTGTCCAATCGCCTGGAAATCTCATCAAGTCTGCTTAATGATTCTTCGAATGAATTTTCGTTTTTCTTTTTACTCATCTTTGTGATTTACCTGAATTTCATTATCATAAAACTTAAGCGTAGCCGGGCTGTTCTGACGGAAGTCCGCGGCGCGCTTTACGAATTTATCAGTATCCTGCTTTACCAGTACAAAACCCTTTTTTAATATCTTCTGACAATCGCCGGATTCAAGGCTTTTAGTCAGATATAATAACCTGGTATTCTGTGCCAATAATTTTTTATTTATCATTTGTTCTATTCGATAAAATACATTGTCAGTCTGCTGAGTCCTTATACGCATAAGATCGCGCGGGACTCTGAAACCATAAGAATTAAGCAGTCTGCCAATCTTCTCTTTTTTTTCATCCATAATATATAAAATATTATTAGTTGAATTAAGCTTAAAATCATCTAAAAATGTAAAATAATCATCAACATCAGGCGTTGCCAGTTCCATTGCAGCCGATGGAGTTGCGGCCCTCAGGTCAGCAGCAAAATCTGCAATAGTAAAATCTATTTCATGCCCAACGGCGCTTATAACAGGTATTACAGATTCAAATATAGCCCTGGCGACTATTTCCTCATTAAAAGCCCACAAATCCTCAAGCGAACCTCCGCCACGGCCTGTTATAATAAGGTCAATATCATCTCTCTGATTCAGCAAATTAATACTTCCGGCGATAGACTTCGCAGCGCCGTCTCCCTGCACTTTACTTGGAGCGATTACAAGTTCAACAAGCGGGAATCTGCGCTTTGCGATGCTTATCATATCCTGAAAAGCCGCTCCATCAATTGCAGTAACAATACCTATCTTTTTAGGAAAGCGGGGAATTGGTTTCTTATGCTCAGGGCTAAACAACCCTTCATCAGCAAGTTTCCTTTTCAGCTTTTCGAATGCCACCTGCAGACCACCCGCTCCGGCAGGTTTCATCTGGCGAACATCGAGCTGATAATTTCCGCGCGGAGGATAAACCGATATATTCCCTGAAACGACAATTTTCATCCCGTCCGCGGGCGTAAAGAAAACAGAACTGTTATACCCTTTCCACATCGCACAGGATATAACCGCGCCTGAATCTTTGAGAGTAAAATACCAATGCCCTGAAACATGCTTTTTCAGTCCGGATATTTCTCCTTCAACGCTGATGTCCGAAAAGCTGCTTTCCAGCTCTTCTTTAATTAATCTTGTTATTTCGCCGACTGATAAAATCATACGCTGTTTTCTTTTTGTTAAACTTTCTTTTGTGATAAGGGTAAAGAGGAATAAGATTATGCTTAAGAAAATATCTCCGGGGTTTCTTAATCTTAATCATAATAATAATCTTACTCACAATCAGACTCTCCTGCTTATTTCCTAAAGCGTCAGATGGAATGTAAAGAATCCCGAATAAAGCCCGACAGATAACTCATGAAAATCACCGCCGGATTCGCCCGGCTTATAATTATACCTGTATCTGGTATAAAGAGTAAAAAGATCATAAATCTTAAACCATCCGACAGATATTTCAGGACTGATACCGTTAAAGCCTTTAAGGTCAGTAAAGAAATTCACACCGGGTGAAAGATACTCAATATATGGCATATCGAAAATATGCTTGTAGCCTGCCCTCAGAAAGTTTTTTTTAGGCGCGTCAAAAATATAAGAATATTCCACCGAGAAATAACCTGTCGGGTACTTATAGCTTCGAGTCTGAAGTGAAAGCACAGGTATTTCCTTTGAAAGGCTGAAATAACGATTCCCTCCCCAGACAACATACGTTGGTGAAGGAAGTCCGAAGACCGTGCCTCCCAGACAGCACATCAGAAAAAGGTTAGAGCCTGCTCCTTCGGCTGCCGTAGCTTCCTGCTTTAAATAATTGGGAACGGCCACCTCATATTTCTCACTGCTGTCCGCCACACCATCTTTATCTAATATATGTATAACAAACGGAATGTCGGTCGAATCAAATTTGAGTGCTGAAACGTCAATCTCAGCCTTATGCTCCCCGGCAGGAACCGGAGATATTTCAAACGCGTATTTATTATCAAGCATTATCCTGGAACGGCAACTGTCGGACGTATAGAAAGTAAGTATAAACTTACGCGGTTTTTCAGGTGTAATATATGAATCAATTAGAAAAACCTCGATTTTACCTTTAGACTCCGTAGTGTCTTCCTGTGAAAAACTATTCTGGAATGAACCGAAAAGGGTAAAAACCAGAAAAAATAGAACTTTCTTCATAACTTCCCAAAATGTTTTTGTTACTATGCACAATTTAATACTTTTTAGGCAAAATTAACAGGATTAAAGAGTTTACATTCAATACAGTATATCTCTAAAATGTACTCTGCATTTTAACCTTAATTAAATAAGGCAGATTTAACTAACTTAAATCTTTAAACTTCATAAAACAGCTTTATTTGATTCATTTGACTCTTATGATAACGTAAATAAGTACAGATGAATTTTTGTGTAACACAAACAATTAAGATTAAGAAAAAAATACCTGTGTCTTTTATCCGCGGGAATCGTTATTTTTACATATAACGAAACAATAATTTAAGGCAATAAATAATGGAAACTGATACTGAATTGGAATTCCTGAACAACAATCTTGATACATTCTTAAACTTCATGAAGGAAAAATACCCGTTCTATCATAACTCAAATGTCTTTCTGAAAGATATGCAGTACGGAATAAAGCATTTTTTCGAGAAGAGGAACCTAAAGCTTGGCTATGCTAAAACTGAAGCAATAACTGATAAATTACTCACCATGCTTGAAAGCCGTGGCACATTAAGAAAATTAAATAAAAATACATGGATATTAAATTTTTCATAAAAGAAAGGTAAAACTAATATGTCTATCACAGGACTGGAACAAACAGATA
This sequence comes from Ignavibacteria bacterium, assembly GCA_037140715.1. Lineage (GTDB taxonomy): Bacteria > Bacteroidota > Ignavibacteria > Ignavibacteriales > SURF-24 > JAUZPB01. The sequence goes on along the minus strand of JBAXDX010000040.1, from coordinate 7,369 downwards.
TAAAGGTAACAGAAAAGGCTGTAAAGCAAATAAAACAGATTATGGACGAAAATAATATACCTGAAAGCCACGGGATCAGGATTGGCGTTAAGAAAAGCGGTTGCTCCGGTCTCTCTTATTCGCTTGGCTTTGACGCAGACTCCAACGATGGGGACAAGGTAATTAATTTTGACGGGATGAAACTCTTTGTCGATGGCAAAAGCCTGTTCTATCTTACCGGCACAGAACTCGATTTTTCAGACGGGCTGAACGGAAAGGGCTTTGTCTTTAATAACCCTGATGTGGCAAAGACCTGTGGCTGCGGGAATTAATTCAGTACGAATATAAATTAAGAAAGCCGTTGATATTACTTGGAACAGTAATAAAAACGGCTTTAGAATAGCTTATTTATATCAGATTCTGCTGTATTTTCCGCTAATATCAATTCTGTTCATCGAACGTATCAATGCCGCCTGAGCACGGTCAAAATCGATATCTTTTGTTTTTAATCTTTCCTTCGCTCTTTCCTTCGCTCTTTTTGCTCTTTCAATATCAATTTCAGCGGGACTTTCAAAGCTTTCGGCAAGAACACTAACTTTATTATTAAGCACTTCAACCGTTCCGCCCCCCATGGCAAAATATTTAGTACTGCCATCTTCTCCGACAATCTTAACCATGCCAGTCTCAAGAGAACTGATAATCGGAGCATGATTATACAGAACCTGAAAACTGCCCAACGTTCCCGGAACAGTTACCGACTGTATATTCCCTGAGTAAGCGGTTTTAGAAGGAGTTGTAACTTCAAGATATAATTCTTTCATACTGATTACCGTATCTTCTTTGCTTTTTCAACAGCTTCTTCTATTGTGCCGACATACATGAATGCTGCTTCAGGCAATTCATCATATTCACCATTAATAATGCCCTTGAATCCGCGGATTGAGTCCTCAAGTTTAACATATTTACCTTTGTAACCGGTAAACTGCTCTGCAACAAAGAACGGCTGACTGAAGAACCTCTGAATTCTGCGTGCACGGCGTACTGTAACTTTGTCCTCTTCCGATAATTCATCCATACCAAGAATATTGATAATATCCTGAAGGTCTTTATACTGTTGAAGTATTTCCTTTACCTTTTTGGCAACATTATAATGTTCATCGCCAACTATGCCAGGCTGAAGAATCCTTGAAGTAGATTCAAGCGGATCAACCGCCGGATAAATGCCAAGTTCTGAAATCTGACGGCTTAGTACCGTTGTCGCATCGAGATGAGCAAACGCTGCCGCAGGAGCGGGGTCTGTCAAATCATCAGCAGGCACATAAATAGCCTGAACGGAAGTTACAGAGCCTTTATCCGTAGATGTAATTCTTTCCTGGAGTGCGCCCATTTCAGTCGCAAGATTGGGCTGATAACCAACTGCCGAAGGCATACGCCCTAAAAGTGCACTTACTTCAGAACCTGCCTGAGTAAAACGGAAAATGTTGTCAATGAATAAAAGCACATCTTTACCTTCCTCATCACGGAAGTATTCAGCCATCGTAAGTCCGGTAAGCCCGACTCTCAGTCTTGCACCGGGCGGCTCATTCATCTGACCAAAGACGAGGCATGTCTTGCTAAGCACGCCTGATTCTTTCATTTCAAGCCAGAGGTCGTTGCCTTCTCTGGTTCTTTCGCCTACGCCTGCGAATACAGAAAATCCGCCATGGTGCATCGCGATATTATTTATTAATTCCTGAATAACAACTGTTTTACCAACACCGGCACCGCCGAAAAGTCCGGTCTTGCCACCTTTAGTATATGGCTCAAGTAAATCGATAACTTTGATACCGGTTTCAAACATTTCCTGCTGAGTCGAAAGATTCTTAAACATTGGAGCCGCGCGGTGAATCGGGTAATGTTTAGCTGTCTCTATTTTTTTGCCAAGCCCGTCAATGCCATCGCCAATTACATTAATCAAACGGCCTAATGTTTCAGGTCCTACGGGAACCGTGATTGGCGCTCCCGTATCAATCGCTTTCATGCCTCTGACAAGTCCGTCCGTAGTATCCATAGCGACAGTGCGCACTCTGTTTTCACCTAAATGCTGATGAACTTCAACAATCAGTTCATCCTCCACGCCTTCAACCGTTACGCGCGGAATCCTTACGGCGTTATAAATAGCCGGCAGGTACCCATCGAAAAAATCAATATCTACTACTGGTCCGATAACCTGAACTATCTTCCCTTCAGTACTGCTCATTTTTTATCCTTATAGTTCGAATTAAACAAAGCCTAAATTAACTAATATCCTGTCTCTTTTCAATAAATTTATTGAAAATGATTTTCCCTCACTTATGTTACGCAAAGGTGTTTCTTATTAATCTTACTCATAATCTTACTCGCTTAAAAAGAAGAATGAGTAAGATTAAGAGGGGAACTCAGACAATATCCTGTGCGCTCTTAATAAGATTTTCAGTAAAGAAATGTTCAATCTTTTCCGTAATTTCATCAAGCGTACTTAACTGCAGACACTCTTCAGCCAGTTGTCTGGCACTTTTATAAGACAAAGTTCTGATTATTCTCTTTATATATGGTATAGACGCTGACGAAACGCTGATTGAGTCAAGCCCCATTCCCACGAGAAGCGGTATAGCAAGCGTGTCGCCGGCCATTTCTCCGCACATACTGACAAATGCCTTATGCTTCTGCCCGTCTTTAATGATATGAGAAATTGTTCTGATAACAGCCGGATGAAATTCCTGATAATGCACAGAAACAATATCATTGCCTCTGTCAACAGCAAGCAGAAACTGGATAAGATCGTTTGTCCCGATGCTTAGGAAATCAACTTCTTTGGCAAACTCCCTGGCAAGAACCGCGGCTGACGGGATTTCAACCATGATTCCCAGCTTCAAATGCGCGTCAAACTTAACTTTTTCTTCTTTTAGCTCATCCTTGCATTTCTGTATTAACTTTTTTGTATTAATAACTTCGCTCATTGAAGCTACCATCGGCAGCATCAGCTTTACATTTTTATGAACGCTCGCCTTCAGAACAGCCCTTATCTGCGTCTTAAATATCTCTTCGTTATCCAGCAGGAACCGTATTCCGCGCCAGCCTAAAAAAGGATTTGGCTCTTTAATATCATGCGGCAGGAATTTATCTCCGCCAACATCAAAAGCGCGGATAACGACTACTTCCGGGTAAATCTTTTCTGCCATTTCAAAATATATTAATGCCTGCTCCTCTTCATTTGGGAAACTGGTTAAGTCCCCAAATATCTGTTCGGTTCTTAACAAACCAATTCCCTTCCCGCCATTCTGAATAAGGTGAGTTATCTCATCAGGAATGTCGATATTGCCACGGATGATAATTTCCCTGCCGTCCGTTGTTATGGCGGGTTCATCCTTTAGCACGAGCAACTCTTTATCGAACTGTTCGAGTTTCTCAATCTTATCCTTGTAGCGGGCAAGTTCACTTTCATCGGGATTAAGAATTGCTATGCCATGGAAACCGTCCATGATTATAAGGTCTCCGTTTTGTACTCTGATTGTCGCGTCATGAGTCCCGACAACAGCAGGTATCTTAAGACTGCGGGAAACAATCGCGGCATGTGAGGTAAGACCTCCAATATCCGTAATGTATCCCTTTACATTTCCACGCGAGAGAAGTATAGTATCGGCAGGGGTAATATTATGGGTAACCACTATCACCTCTCCCTTAATATTCGACTGAAGCTTCTTTTTCTGAAGATTCCTGATTATTCTGTTCTTAATATCCTCGATATCATGCGACCGCTCTTTCATGTACAGTTCATCTGAAGCAGCCATCATTTCCTGGTACTTTGTTATCTCATCATTTACAACGTACTCGGGAGATTTCTTTTCTTTCTCAATTCTTCTGGTCAGCTGATTAAGCAGAATCGGGTCATCGAGAATCATTATCTGCGCTTCGAAAATTGCAGCGCGCTTTTCGCCCATCTTCTCTGTGGCAATACTAAGAATTTTATTCAGCTCATATTTAGAGCGCTGGAGCGCATACATTAAACTCTCTATCGCTGAATCAGCGTCTGTAATAGTTTCATTGCTTACCTCAATTTTTTCTTTTGAGTAAATGTAAGCTTTTGCAATTGCAATACCTGGCGCGGCGGCAATTCCATTAATAATATTTGAATCCGGTATATTTTTTCTTTTCAAAGTTCGTCAAATCCTCTGTTAAAGTAATTTAAAATTTCCTCGGCAGCTTTCTCTTCATCTTCCCCATCGAAAGTCATTGAAAGCTTCGAGCCTTTTTCGGCGGCAAGCGTCATTACTCCGATAATACTCTTGCCATTGATACTCAACCCGTCTTTATTAATGAAAAACTCCGCTTTAAATTTTGCCGCAAGTTTTACTATTGTTGCCGCAGGACGGGTATGAAGTCCCGCGTTATTGATTATTTGAACTGTTCTTTCTATCATCTTTTTCTTAAAATACCTCCCGCTAAAATTAAATATTATGGAGCATCACTACTATTCTTACTCTTAATCATAATCTTACTCCCTTTTCAAAAATGATTATGATTATGATTATGATTATGATTATGATTATGATTATGAAAAATACATATAATGACCGGGAATAGAAATAATTTTATTTATTCCTCCCAAGAAGCCAGTTGGCAAGCCATTCAAGCATTGCCTTAAACTCGGCATTCTTAAGCTTATTAATTTCCTTCAGAGCTAAAAGCGTATAACGATTTATTTCCTTTTCTGTTTCTTCAATTACATTAAGCCTGCGGTATATATCCCTGTAAGCATCAATCTCTTCTTTCTGAATGCCCTTATTATCTATTACATTCTGAAGTGCTTTCTTATCCTCCGGCTTTTCGGCAAGCTGAAGAGCTTTCAGGAAGAGGAAAGTTTTCTTCCCTTCAATCAGATCTCCGCCGATCATTTTACCAAGCTCCGCTTCTTCAGCCATAATGTCAAGCAGATCATCCTGAAGCTGGAAAGCCATACCAAGACTGCGCCCGAAACCCGTAAGAGCTTTCACTTCCGCTTTACTCCCGTTGCCAATCTGAGCGCCGATTGAACAGCATGTCTCAAACAACGCGGCAGTTTTCTTCTGTATCATAACCAGATACTCATCAATTAAAACGCTGTCTCTTGTCTCAAATTCTTTATCGAGACTTTGTCCTTCGCAGACTTCAATAAGTCCGCGCGTAAAGGTTGCGAGTATGTTCTTATCTTTTTCGTGGCAACCCTTAAGCAGAAACTCATAAGCTGCGCCGAGAAGATTATCCCCCGCCAGAATCGCGGCATTCAGGTCATATTTTTTATGCAGTGTCGGACGTCCGCGCCTTTTCTCTGCATTATCCATAATATCATCATGAACAAGAGTAAAATTATGCAAAAGTTCTACAGCGACAGCCGCATCCTGAGCATCCCTGAACCGCCCGCCCACGGCTCTTGCCGCTATCAGCACAAGCAAAGGTCTCAGTCTCTTTCCGCCGCTTTGTATTATGAATGAACACGGCTCATAAAGCGAGACAGGCTCTTTGTCTTTAAATAATTCAGATATTCTTACTTCTAATTTAATTCTTTGCGAATCATAAATCTTCTTAAATCTGTTCCCGTCAGTAATATTCAAACCAATTCCCCTTTTTTAACCAGCTTTCCCTGCCGAAAATCTTTTAATGTCCGGCTTCCCGTCAGGAACATAATTTTCTTTACATCTTCGAACCATTTAACAATTAAACTTTTAGTCCCTTCAACCCCTGATTTATCCAGCTCCTGTAAAATAATTCTTGCTGAAGCCGTAACATCGGAGCCGAGCGCAAGTGCTTTGGCAATATCGACCGCGTTATTAAGCCCGCCCGAACCGATAAGCATAAACTCATACTTATCTTTAAGCTTGGCGACAGACCTGATACAGTAAGAAGTCGGCAGACCCCAGTCCCGGAAAAACAAATCCTCCTGAGTATTATTCCTGAGCATCTCGACAGCCGACCAGCTTGTTCCGCCCGCGCCCGCCACATCGATGCCTTTAACTCCCGCATCAAGTAGTTGCTTAGCCACCTTCCTGCCGATACCCGCTCCGACTTCCTTGGCAATTACCGGAATATCCAGTTTATGAGTAATCTTATCAATTGCGCTTAACAGCCCGCCAAAATCCGGCTCACCGTCCTTCTGCATCAGTTCCTGCAAAGGATTAATATGAATAACAAAAGCATCCGCCTTTATCAAATCAACAAGGAACTGAATATCGCTTAAAGAAACCGAACTGACAATCTGCGTGGCTCCAATATTGCCAAGCACAGGCACATCCGGCGCATTCTTACGGATAATTTTATAAGAATTAATAAACCTTTTGCTCTCAAGCGCCTGCCTCATACTTCCAACGCCCAAGGGTATCTTCAGCTCGTTGGCAGCAACAGCAAGCCGGGCATTTATGTTCTCCGCCTGGGAAGTCCCGCCTGTCATGCAGGAAATCATAAAGGGAAAACCAATCTCTTTACCGAAGAAAGACGTTGTAAGACTTATCTTATCCGGTACTGCTTCAGTTATAGCGAAATGCTCAAACTCATAATTCTCAAAGCCGTTAGTCTTATTCTTAAAAGCCACGCTGTCAGTAAGACAAAGCTCAAGATGCTCTTTCTTTCTTTTCTCTATCATATTTTCACCGGATTTTGACATGTATCAGCCTGTAAATATTTCCAATATATAACACATATAATCTTACTCTTAATCATAATCTTACTCATAATCTTAATCATTTTTCAAAGCGAGTAAGATTATGATTATGAATAAGATTAAGAAAAACACAACAGATTCTGCGGGGTTCTCTTTGCCTTTATCTTTACCTCTGCCTTTACTTGTTCAAGACAAAGTAGTTTCAGATAAATGACTGCCACGGGTTTTAACCGGAAGCTTTCTTCCATCATACCGCAACTCCATACGAAAGCACGCTTTTTAGGAAAGGCATCTGCTTATATGTATGGTTTACCTCTTCCGATGAAAAGAATTTAACATCGAACTGAATATCCTTCTCAAGACAGATATTAAATATATCTTTATAGATAACTCTCTCCTCCCGCCAGTCAGTCTTCCTGTTAGTAATTACCAGTATATCAAAATCAGAGTCTTCCCTTTGAGCATATACTCTTGAACCATAGCAATATATCTGCTCAATCAGGGACTCATATTTACAAAGAAGCTGCTTTTTCAGCTCCAAAGCTGTCTGATAATCTTCAACGCTTAATCTATTATCCATAATATTTATCTTTTATTGGCAGATTAAGAAAAACATCGCTTTCATAGTTCTCTGAGCATGACGCGAGGCTCTCGGAGAACCACGCGAGACTCTCAGAGAACCTCGTTTGGTTCTCAGAGAACCGCGTTTGGTTCTCGGAGAACCACGTTTGGTTCTCG
>JBAXDX010000039.1:0-25219 GCA_037140715.1 Ignavibacteria bacterium | reverse complement strand
GAGTTTTCCGATTGACCCGTGACGCTCTCACGAGGTACTTGGAGTTTTCCGATTGGCTCGCGAGGATTTTATCGGGGCATGGAACTGCGGAAATTACCATTTTTCACAGAGTAGCGGGGTATCGGGGCAATACAGAATATCATTCACAATAAAATAACTGACATACTAAACTTTATAAATAAATGAATTGATATTACTTGAAATAACAATGGCTAAAGTTTAGTTTTAGCCATTCAGGTTTGTAGTGTTTTATTGATTATTAAAGTTACATTTTATTATGAGTCAACGAATTACTCCAAAGTAAAAATTGATCAGTATCTGACAGGGGAAAATGGAGCGGTACAGACAATTTGCCGATACGGGTTATTTTAACAACGTCATTGTCTTTGTAAAAATCTGATTGTCATATTGAAGTTTGTAAAAATAAACGCCGCCTGAATGATTTTCACCATTCCACCGGTAAGTATGCAAACCCGCATTCAATATTCCATTAATTAAAGTTTCCACCAATTGCCCGAGAGAATTATAAATTTTTAGATTCACGTTTTCTGGTTTTGATAAGGCAAACTGAATTGTTGTTGCCGGGTTAAACGGATTGGGATAATTCTGATACAGTTGGATTTCGGACGGAAGGTATCCTTCAGCTTTATCTGTTATTCCTGTTTGATTTTCAGTATAATTTCTTACCACACGAAATCCTAAATGATAATAAGGATGATTCGGATCCTGCGGCCCGCGGTAATAAGACGGATTACGGTTGGATACCCTTGAATGCCCATCGTTAATTCCATTTGTAACGAGACCGTTATACCAGTTCCCTCCGCGCATTCCCCTGTATGGACTGCCATCAGGCATAAGGAATCCTGAATCAGGACCTTTCGGATTGTCATAGGGACTAATACTATAGTAGTTTTGCCCATACCAGTCGTTAACAAACTCCCAGACATTTCCCTGCATATCATAAAGACCGAATGCATTTGCTCCATCAGAGGTTTGATAACTGGCTGTATTTGCAGGCCAGTTATAATCCGATTTTTGTTTTAGTTTCCCGTCGTAGAATCCTGCCGGTGTTGTATTTGGATATGAGCCGGCTTCATACGGATTCCCGGAACCAGGCAGGTTAGCGCCTGAAATATCTATTGCATTTCCTTTAGGATAATTAAAGTAAGGATTTAACTGCCCGCCCCGCCCGGCAAATTCCCATTCCGCTTCTGTCGGCAGCCGGTAACCATTTTTGGTGAAATCACAATCCCACGTTTTAAGATTATAACATTCCTGCAATCCATTCTGAATGCTCAGCCAGTTACAATAAGCCGTGGCACCATTCCACCTGACCCCGACCATCGGGTGATTTGCTCTGTAATCAGCCATTGAAAATACTTTCCCGTCAAAACCTGTACTGTAATAAGAGGCATACTGATAAGTATAACACAAAGTATCGCTACTTCCAGTTTTATATACGATATTATTCCGTACTTCAATTAAACCGTTTAACAAAAATGAATTCAGGAAGGCTAAAAACTGCTGATTGGTTGTTTCCGTTTTTGCCATATAAAAAGAGTTAACTTTGACTTTATGAACCGGAGTTTCATCGCTCGGATGACCGGGATCTACAAAGCCAAAATGATCGCCCATTTCATACTCGCCTCCGGGAATTTGTGCCTCACTAATGCCTAAATCATTATTATCCAGTCCTCCTCTGACGAGCAGAATATTTTCTTTAAGAGTTTTATCATTATAAGATACAATTCCGTAATCAACATTAATATCCCACGCTTTTGATGCATCCTGCTGTAACGTAGTTGAAGACCAGTAATTGCCTGAAAGAATATTTGTGAAATATGTTTTATTAAATGACGGTTTCGATAATTTCTCATCATTTAATGATTGAAGTTCCTTTACGTTTGGTAATCTCCAGTCTCTCTTACCGGCTAATGATAAATCTTTACTGTAAACAAGTGCTTCTTCCCACGTCATTGCATTTGCCGGTTGATTTTTCTGCCAGATTAGTCCTGTATAATTATCTGTAACTGAGCCATTTCCATTGTCAATAAAGCGGGAAATGGAAAAGGTAGCGGATATTGTATTTCTTACAGCTCTCAGATGGAATAGTTTTGTCCCGCCCGCACTTACAGTTTCGGTTTTAGGATGAGCCCCGATTCCTCCTCCGGCATTGACAACCCATACTTTTGTTGAATCGTCAGCGCGAACATCGCTTGTCCACCAGTATCCGGCAGGAGTTTTTGTAAAGAAAGTTGTATTTAATGCAGGGTTGAGATTATCGAAATTATTGATGCTGAATAACTCATGACTTGTCGGCAGTCTCCAGTCACTAAAACCTCCCAGCGTCAGGCTCTTGCAATAAGCGGCAGTATTCTCATAAACCATTTCACCGCCATCAATTTTCTGCCACATCAGCCCGGTAATATTATCAGAAATGGTTCCATTTCCGTTGTCAGTATAAGAGGGAGGATTAATAATAAAGTCTGAATCCTCTCCGGTTGCAGATGTATAGCTCGTATTTTGTCCCGTATCGGGAAGTTTGGAAGGTATTAGCTTTTGAGCCGGCACTACGGAGGCAGGAAATCCCCAAATTAATATCATGATAATTATTCTGCTTAAAAGAATATTATTTTATAGCCATCTTCTTAATCCAGGTGAAAATGTCTGAAAAGATTATGATAACTTCCACTATAAATCCCTTTTTGTACCTGGCAAATGCTCTTTTGTAATATCTTTCGGAAATGCAGATTGTGTTTTACATTCACGCAATATTTAATTATCTTATGGAAAATATTTTGGCTGTAATAACGTAAGCTATGTTTAACCGGCATTCAGTAATTAGTTTATGTTACGCAGAAATATCAGGACTATGATTCATTTCATACTGATAAAAAAATGAGATTTTAAGAATATTAGCATAAAAATTATGAACAACACTAAAAACAACATAGACCCAGAACTTTTACTTGAAATCGAAGCGCTAAAAAAAGAGAATGCTACTTTAAAAGCCCTGTGCAAAAAAGATATTCCTGATGATAAAAGTACTGGAAAGGATCTAAGGCAAAGTGAAAACCAATTTAAATCTCTGTTTTGGGCAATGCATATCGGAGTGATTCTGTATGGTCAGAATGCCGAAATATTGATGAGTAATCCTAAAGCCATGGAATTGCTTGGAGTAAATCAGGAACAGTTGTCAGGTAAAACTTCATTTGCCCCTGACTGGAATATTATTCACGAAGACGGCTCTCCCTTTCCCGAAGAAACCCACCCTGTGTACCAGGCAATTGCATCCGGCAGTTCCGTACTAAATGTAACTATGGGAGTTTTTCACCCTGCTACTCAGGACCGCATCTGGTTACTGGTCGATGCCATACCTCAGTCAGATGAAGATAAAACAGTCCGGCAGGTCGTATGCACTTTTATTGATATTACAAAACAAAAACGCAGGCAGAACATCCTTGGCGAAAGCGAAAAAAAGTATAAGTCGCTATTTTTTAATAATCACTCGGTTATGCTCCTGATTGATCGAACCGGAAGCATAGTTGATGCAAACCCTGCTGCCTGTGATTATTATGGCTGGACTCATAAAGAAATCACAGCTATGAACATCTCTGAAATAAATGCCCTTTCTGAGGCTGAAATAATTGAGGCAATGAATGATGCAAAAAAGGGGAATCAGAATCATTTCCACTTCAGACACAGACTGGCAAATGGTGAAGAAAGAGATGTCGAAGTCTTTAGTAGTAATATAACAGTCAGCGGTCAGAGTTTATTATACTCAATTGTTCATGATATTACCGAACAAACAATTATTAAATCCGCCCTGGAAGAGAGCGAGAACCGACTATCTCGTGCCGAGAAAGTGGCGAAAATTGGGAACTGGAAATTATTTTTAGATTCAGCCCAGATAGTTTCTTCAATTGGAGCACAATTAGTATATGGCGTGGATAAAAGCAATTTGTCACTGGAATATGCACAGAGTATTTCATTGCCTGAATACAGAAACATGCTTAATAAAGCGTTCTCTGATTTAATTACAAAAGATATCCCTTACAATGTAGAATTTAAAATACAACGGCCTGACAATAATAAAATTATCGATGTTCTCGCAATTGCTCATTATGACAAAGAAAATAATATAATTTTTGGAACGGTCCAGGATGTTACCGAGTACAGGAAGAACGAAGATGAACTTCGTAAAAAGACGGAAGAACTTGATAATTACTTTACAAATGCACTTGATCTTTTTTGTATTGCTAACACAGACGGCTATTTTTTAAAGCTGAATAAGGAGTGGGAAAACTCACTTGGTTATAATCTCGAAGAATTAGAAGGAATAAGGTTTATAGATTTAGTTCATCCCGAAGACCTGCAATCAACACTTAATGCAATTTCAGCACTTTCCGACCAAAAACTACTTCTGAACTTTACTAATCGTTACAAGACTAAGACTGGTTCTTACCGGGTAATTGAATGGCGGTCAAAACCCGCAGGGAATTTAATTTATGTTGCAGCCCGGGATATTACAGAGCGCAAACTGGTCGAGCAGGCATTACAGGAAAGCGAAGCACGATACCGCTTAATTTCTGAAAATACTGCAGATGTAATCTGGGTATTGAATCCAATGACTCAGCGATTTACTTACATAAGTCCCTCAGTTACTAAGTTACGCGGCTACACGCCTGAAGAAATTATAGCTCAGCCGGCAGAGGAATCTTTAACTCCGGAATCGCGGGAAATAGTTAAAGAAGGTATTAAAAAAGGACTTGCTAAATTTCTTTCAATGGAGTCGGGCACTCTGAATGAAACTGAAGAGACAGATCAGCCATGTAAAGATGGCTCGGTTGTTCACACGGAAGTTATCGTTACTTATTTGAGAAATGTTAACGGCGAAGTCGAAATACTTGGAGTATCACGCAATATAACCGACCGGAAGAAAGCAGAAGAAGCATTAAAAGAAAGCGAGCAGTTCACCAGAATGATCGCAGACAACGTACCCGGACTGTTGGGCTACTGGAACCGGGAGCTTATTTGTACTTATGCAAATGAAGGATATCTCGCATGGTTTGGACGAACAATAGAACAGATGCAGGGAATACGAATGCAGGAATTACTGGGCGATGAATTGTTTCGTAAAAATGAACCTTTTATCCGGAACGTTTTGCGCGGCGAAGACCAGAAGTTTGAACGTAAACTAATCAAGGCAAATGGCGATACCGGCTATACCTGGGCGCAATATATTGCCCATTCGGTAAATGGCGAAGTAAAGGGATTTTTTGTATTGGTAACAGACGTTACCCCGCTTAAACAAGCCGAAGAGGAAATCAGGATTAAGAACGATGAACTTCTGAAACTTAATTCTGAAAAAGATAAATTTTTCTCAATTATAGCGCATGATTTGAAAAGTCCATTTCAAGGATTAATCGGCTATTCTGAGATTTTGTTAAATGACTATAATATATTATCTGAAGAAGAAAAAATTTCTTTTATCGGTAGCATAGAAGAATTGAGCCATCTTTCCTATAATTTATTAGAGAATTTATTGGAATGGGCAAGAATGCAAACCAGACGGATGTCATTTTATCCGGAGAACTTTAATCTCCTGGTGGAATTATACCCTACAATTTCTTTAATCAGACAAACTGCAAAAAATAAAGACATTAAATTTTTTCATGAGATTGATAATTCAATTTTTATTGTAGCTGATAAAAATATGTTATCCACAATTATTAGAAATCTTGTATCTAATTCAGTAAAATTTACAAACCGTGGGGGTACGGTTACACTTACAGCAAAAAGAATAGATGAATTCGTTCAGTTTTCGGTTATTGATACCGGCATCGGGATTGAAAAAGAAAATCTTGATAAATTGTTTAGGATTGATACGAATATAAGCAGGAAAGGCACAGCAGGTGAGGGGGGTACTGGTTTAGGCTTATTACTATGTAAAGAAATGATAGAAAAACATGACGGCGAAATCTGGGTTGAAAGCGAGACTGGTAAGGGTACGACCTTCTTATTTACAATACATTCGTAAATTAAATGCCCTTTTTAGAGCAGACTCATCATCAGTAAAGCGGAATACCTACATTCATCTGCACAGAGCCTGTTATACCTCCGCCGGCAATGAAGTTTTTTATCGAGTCAAATGAATTGTCAGGCTTCTGTGCGCTTTGGTTTTCAAGCTGGTCAGCTTTGAAATTTGTATATCCGGCGGTTGCTTCAATGCTTACGTAATCAATGATAAGATGGAAAATAAATCCGCCACCAATCGTATATCCTATAACTTTAGTGGAATTACGAAATTCAACGTTGTTTAGCTTTGTCGAAACCGGATTTTCATTTACAGACAAATTCGCCGTATTGAATGTAACCTCAGCCTCAATAATTTTAAGGTCGAACCAGCGGCCAAGCACAAGTCCGAAATCAGCGCCTGCGCCATAGTAATTAAGATCAAGTTTCCAGGTAGTACTGACTTCCTTGTCTGAAATTATTTCTACTGCCCTGTGCTCTTCTTTCATGAACTGATAAAATCCTTTGACAGAGAAAAAAGCATGGTCTGATTTTGTTCTGAAAATATTCGCACCGAGCCTCAGCCCTTGGGCATTATCGCCAAACCTGCTCATTTTCTGCTTAATTGCAGAGGCATTTGCTACGTTATAACCCTGTATATAAGCATTAAGTCCATGCGCATCATACTTCTGAACAGTATACCCGCCATAAAACCCTCCAAGTCCGAGACAGCCAAAACCACAGGTCTGTGCCTGCGCTTCCCCGCTTTCAAAAATAAATAAAACAAGAATAATATATACGCTAAGAGTAATTTTATTTAAGATTTCATTTTGCATGATTTAACAGCGTAATGTTTATCGATTATAATTAAAAATATCCGCTTTTTCACCCTTAGTAATGATATACAATTTTTAATTAAAAAGCACTAACAATAGATAAGATTACATCCTCCATCCACTAAAAATACCTATTAATAGGTATAGAAATAAAAAAGGCAAAGTTATATATTTTCTTCAGGTTATTAGATTTCTAAGACTACCCCTGGTTTTTAAAATTTTGGAGGTTATTATGTGTGCCGGTAAATCAAATATAGACTATGGCTTTACTGAAGAACATTTCCCGGAAGGGATACATTTGTGTCTGATTTATAGCAACGATGAGGAAAGAAAGAAAATTATCTCGCAGTTTCTCAAAAGCGGAATTACACACGGTGAAAAAGTTGCATATTTCGCTGATGAACTGCCTCCGGGTGAAGTTATTAAATGGCTCGCCAAATATAATGTTATAATTAATAATGAAAATAACTCCGGACAATTCAGCGTAAGCGCCGCCGACCAGACTTATTGTCCAAATGGAACATTTGACCCGGAAGTTATGCTCCTGACTTTGAAAACATTTTATTTGACAGCCAAGTCGGAGAACTTCCCCAATTCACGCGTCAGCGGAGAAATGACCTGGGCGCTTAAAGGAATACCAGGCTCTGACCGTTTAATGGAATATGAATCCAAAGTAAACAATATATTGATGTATTACCCCGTAACCGCTGTATGTCAGTATAATGTTAATAAATTTGATGGGGCCGCAATACTCGAATGTCTGAAGGTTCATCCATATATGATTGCCAAGGGACAGATCGTTCAAAATCCATATTATCTGAAACCTGAAGAGTACTTAAAAGAAAAGTTAAGATAATTTCTTGTTTAATATTCTGACGATTGTTATAAATTCAGCTTTCTATTTTTTTCTAAATCATACTGAGTAATGTAAAATGGTTAATCAAAACATACAAAATCTTCAGGACCAAATCAGGATTCTAAATCAGCTGATTGCCGCACAGAATTTATCCCGGATTTTCCCCAATACTCAAAAGGTGGCGGAATTTCTTAAACAAATATTACAAACCATACCAGGTATCGAAACATGCAGTATCTGTCTCCCGGGTCAAAAGCACATTATAGGCGGATTTATTGCATCCGCCGAAATAATCCGGCAGACTCTTGCCACTCTTCCTGAAAATCAGGAACAGTTTTCAATCGAAATACCAACAGAACAAAATGTTATTGTCTTTCCGCTGAAAACTCTTAACAGACAGTTCGGTTATGTTTGTTTACTCATAAATTCGTATGATAGTTTTGATCTTTTCAGACCCGCCATAAACAACTTCCTGAATGTTATTGCACTCGATCTGGAAAACAAATGGCAGAACATCCGAATGAAAATATATCAGGATCATCTGGAAGAACTGGTAGAACAACGTACCAAAGAATTGCAGGAAAAAGTAAATGAATGCATCCTCGCGGAAGAGTCTATCAGAATAAGTGAAGAAAAATTCAGGGAAATTTACAATAGCTCTCCAATTGCTATCGAATTATATAGCCACAAAGGCGAACTTCTCGATGTTAATAAATCATGCCTTGAGTTATTTGGAATCAGCAATGTTTCAGCAGTCAAAGGTTTTAATCTTTTTAACGATCCAAATCTGAACGAACAACTCAAACAGGAACTTCTTAACGGACAGTCTGTCAGACGGGAAATTAAATTCGATTTTGAACTGGTAAAAAAACTTAATCTGTATGATACAACGCGAAACGGTTTCCATTATCTGGAAATTTTTATTACCCCGTACAATACAAATGGAAATAAACAAAACATAGCTTATCTGGCTCATATCCATGATATTTCTGAACGGAAATATGAAGAAAAAGAACACGCAGCAACAATTGAATTATTGAAGATTATAAATACATCCAAGAAAAAACAGGACCTTATAGAAGATATTACTGCATTCCTGAAACAGTGGTTAAACTGCGATGCTATCGGAATCAGACTGCGTGAAAATGATGATTTCCCATACTATGTTACAATTGGCTTCCCACCCAAATTCGTAAAAGCCGAACGCTACCTTTGCTCTTATGACAGTTCAGGCAACGTTGAGCTTGACAAAGAAGGACTCCCTCTTTTGGAATGTATGTGCGGAAATATTCTTTACCAAAGAGTTGATTCTTCCAAACCTTTTTTTACTAACCATGGCAGTTTTTGGTCCAATAATACAACAGAACTTCTTAGTACAACTACAGAAGAAGACCGGCTGGCACGGACACGCAACCGGTGCAACAGCAACGGATATAAATCTGTCGGTCTGTTCCCGATACGTTTTGCAAATGAAACCTTTGGTCTCCTTCAGGTAAATGATAACCGTACCGGCTTTTTTTCTCCCAGATTAATTAACTTCCTTGAAATGACTGCCAATAAAATAGCTCTCTCTCTTTTACATAAACGCACCGAGGAATCACTGTTTGAAAGTGAAGAACGCTTCCGCTCATTCGTTGAAAATGCAAATGACATTGTCTATTCAATGAATCTTGACGGCATTTTTACCTATGTCTCACCAAAATGGAAGGAAATTCTGGGACATGATTTAGACGAGATACTCGGACAGTCTTACAGTAATTTTATTCTGGCAGACGATCTGCCGGAATATCAGTCATTCATTGGAAGAACTATAAAAACAGGAGAAAAACAGGAAGCAATCGAATGCCGCGTAAGGCACAAAGAAGGAATATTTCGCTGGCTGTCAATTAATGCTTCTCCTTTAAAATCCGATGAAACTATTTTGACTCTTATGGGCATAGCCCGCGATATTACCCCAAATAAAAATGCACAGTTACAGCTTGAAAAATACTCCGAAGAACTCAAAGCTCTAAATGTCTCAAAAGATAAGTTGTTCTCCATACTTGCTCATGATTTAAGAGGACCTTTTTCCGGCTTTATGGGAATAACTGAAGAACTGGCAAAAAATATCGATAAGCTTAAGAGAGATGAGATATCTGAATTCGCGAGTGTAATGCACTCTACTGCTCTAAAAATATTCGGGCTTTTAACAAATCTTCTCGAATGGTCAAGACTCCAGACAGACAGAATTGCTTTTAATCCGGCTCCGGTTGATATTTATTACGAAACGGTAAACGTCTGCTTCCTTTTTTCTTCAGCTGCTATGGCAAAATCCATCAGACTGACAAATTCGGTTAAACAGGATACTATTGTATATGCCGATGAAAAAATGCTCTCAACTGTTTTGAGAAACATCATTTCTAACGCTATTAAATTTACGCATAACGAAGGAAAAATTTCTATAAATGCGACTGAGTCCGATGGTTTTATACAAATCGAAATATCGGATTCGGGAGTTGGAATGAGCGAAAAAAATCTGTCTGATGTTTTTAAAATTGACTCAGTTATCACCACCAAAGGAACAAATAACGAAGAAGGTTCAGGACTTGGTTTAGTTTTATGCAGAGAAATGGTCAAAAAAAACGGCGGCAATATTTCAGTTACAAGTGAGCCTGGCAAAGGAACTTCGTTTACTTTTACACTGCCAAAAGTCCCCGGACAAAACTCTTTACAAAATTAAGAAATGAAACAGACTTAGCAGTTGGAGAAAATGCAAAAGACCTTAGTTGGTAGAGAGAAGGTCAAAACAGAACGCTGATGTTCAACATTCGGGTTCCTCTTGTAAATAAAAATGTTGACATTTGTTTATTTAATGGAAATCACATTGAATGCAATAGACTTTACCAAACTCCTAACAGATATATTGCACTTGGCGAATTAAAAGGTGGTATTGATCCTGCCGGAGCAGACGAACATTGGAAAACTGGTAATACAGCTTTAGAGCGTATTAGAATTAGTTTTAGTGAATTGGCTCTGAATCCGTTAACTTTTTTTATTGGCGGGGCAATTGAAAAAAGTATGTCCCAGGAAATATACAACCAATTGGCAACAGGCAGATTAAATAATGCCACAAACCTGACATCACAAGGGCAGTTAGCATCAATATGCAACTGGATAAGTATGTTATTAAGATGTAATAATTTTTATTATGTTGAGTGGCTAATAGCATAAACTATGTCTGGTTACTGTTCATCAGCAGAACCGCCTTTGCCAGTCTTCTTTTTGCTTTGCAGTTTCTTTACTTCCTTATCAAAATCACTTTCATAATTTTTATCCTGTGCAATGCGGAATTTTTCATATTCTTTTTCGACCAGAGAGCCGGCTATTTCATGAGTTATTTCCCTGGCATCTTTTAACACCTGGTAATCATTAAACTTTAGAAATCCGTCTGATTTTGAAACCTATTCCTTCATAGTCATCGGGATTCTCCGCTCTGCCTGGTCTTCGGCATAATCAAGGTACATTACAATCCTGTTTAGCGATTCCCTTCTTTTTGAACTATCCGGAATTTCCGAATAGTTGTCGATTTTTCAAGTTCATTCGAGGTGAATATGTTTATCAGATGCTCATTTATAGTACGCAAATCTACATTAAACAGCTCCCCCATTTTTTTTCTGTGACAGCCAGAAGGTTTCCCCCTCAAAAAATACTTAAATTGAAGCTTTGCCTTCCGGCGTTGAATAAAGAATAATTTCAAATGTCTGCATAATTTATAATCCGAGTTTAGCTAAATATTTCTTTCCGCCTGCACAGCGGTCAGCTCTTTTTCTAAATCAGCAATACGATTCTGAACTGCACCACAATATCAATCTCATCCTCTTCCTCAAAAGTGTCCGCATAACAGGGAATATTCAGGTTAAACTCATTCTCTTTAATTTCATCAAACGTTGCAACGTAAGAATATCTCTCTTCAACAACCCCGGGTTGATTCAGCTCATTATTACCGTACCGAATGTCCCACGTTTCATTTCTTCCCGTCATAATCCATTTCGCGCCGTCATTTCTCATTTCATAGAATCATTTTCCATTTCGCGCCGTCATTTTCCATTTCCTGAAATTATGTTCCATTGCACGGCATCATTTCTCATTGCGAGACAAAATAATCCATTGCCTGACATGACATGCTGTTTTTAGTGGAATTGCCTCTCTGTCCGTATTATGGCTGTCGGAAAATAAACGGGGCATTACGGGTTTGATTTATATGACAGCGCAGATCATATAAAATAGATCATACCGCTTAAAAAGAAGACTGAATATAAGAAATAACTTTTCCCCGGTCTGTGGGATCTGTTAAATCCGTTTAATCTGTGATATAATTATGGCATTTTTATATAACATGAGCTACTGCTTCTTCCCTATTGAACCTGTTTCCAGCCCTTTTCCATTCGCTCCCATCTCGCTTTTACGCAACAGAAAAGCAAACAGAAGTCCGAATAACCCGAGCAAAGAGAATATCCACATGCCGGCTGTGTAACCGCCGGTCGTATCGTTTGCGTAGCCGGTCATCAGATTAAAGCCTGAAAGCCCGATATTTTGTATCATCGTCATAAGTCCATAAGCAGTACCAAGCCGCGATTCATCAACGATTAACGCTACTGAAGGCCACATCACCGCAGGAATAAGCGAAAATGAAATCCCCATAACTGCCATCGGAATATATAAACTGACATGAGTATATGCCATAAGAAGATAAACAGGAATAAGAAGAAGAGAACCGAACATCATAAGAAGCGAACGCCTGCCGGTATAATCAGAAAGCAGTCCGAACAGAGGAGTTAAAATCATAGCCGAAAGTGTCAGCATACTCGACAGGAATCCGCCAAATTCCCTTGTAACACCGTGCGTTTCCATAAAAAATTTAACGGCAAAGGTCTGAAACGGAAAAATAGCTGAATAGAAAGTAACGCATAAAAGCGTAATGTACCAGAACGAAGAGCCGAATCTAAACATTTCACCTAGTTTTATTTCATCCTGCTTCGGAATATTGCGCATCGCATAATTCTTTGATGCATATATATCCATCATGATATAAAAAATCACGGCAATCACAGAAATAATGCCGGCAAATACACCAATTAAAAGCGGAGTCTGCCAGTTATTATAAAAAGCTTTCCCCCATGAAGGAGAATTAAGTGCGGCAAATGAGCCGAGCCGCGCTATTGTAAGATTAATGCCGAAGGCAAAGGATAATTCTTTTCCCTTAAACCATCTCCCTATTACGGTGGTAACAGCAACAATAAGTGATTCGGCACCGAGTCCGAAGATAAGTCTGCCCGTTGCCATAAAAAATAAACCAGGAGACAGCGCAGTTACAAGAGCGCCAATAAAACAGAGAGCAACAAATATAAATGTTGAAATCCTCGTTCCAAGTTTATCAATTATAATCCCGCCGATTAATACCATAACTACGTTTGGAATACTGTAAATAGCCTGCAGCAAACCAATGTTTGAATCAGTAAAGTTTAACTGTTTTGCAAGCAGGTCAGCCAGCGGACTAACACAGTCATAGATATAATAATTGCCAAACATAGCAAGACTTACAAAAACCAGCACCCCCCAGCGGAAAAGCGCCGATGGCTCAGGCTTGGTCTGAATTTGTTGTGTTGTAGTATTCATTTTCTCTGTTTATATAAAAAGAAACCGCCGGTCTGAAAAAACCGGCGGCTTAAATTGAAAGATAATTTATTTCGATGGAATGTTTTTTAACACTTCCTTTAATAAGACCCAGAACTTCTCTACCGTGTCTATCTTAACTCTTTCGTCTGGCGAGTGAGCACCCATAATAGTCGGACCAAATGAGATCATGTCCATATCAGGATAACGCTCGCTGATAATCCCGCATTCAAGTCCGGCATGAATTGCTTTTACTTCAGGTTCTTTGCCGTAAAGTTTCTGGTAAATCGTCTTAACAACATTTAATATCGGACTTTTTACATTTGGTTTCCAGCCCGGGTAACCATCGCCGTGGGATACCTCGGCGGCGGCGAGCATAAAGACCGAGGTAGTCATGTTCGATGCATCTTCATTTTTACTTTCGACAGGGCTTCTCTGGCTTGTAGTAACTAATATACTGCCATTCCCGGTCGCTATGATTGCAACGTTTGTAGATGTCTCAACGAGGTCTTTAATGTCATGGCTCATTGCCAGCGTTCCATGTGGCGCGCCATAAATTGCGTTTAGCAGTCTTGTCTGCGTATCAAGGTCGATAACATTTGCCGGATCGTCAGTTTTAACAGCTTCAATTTTCAGGTTTGGTTCGTTTGCTACAAATTCTTTCTTAACAGTTTCATTAAATTTATCGATAAGCTTAGTAAAATCCCCGACCGATAAAGACGGAACAACAACGGTCGCAAAAGCTTCTCTTGGAATAGCATTATGCTTGCTGCCACCATCGAATTTCGCGATTCTGATGCCACAGTTCCTGGTGGCTTCCCATAATGCACGGTTAAGAATCTTAATCGAGTTCCCGCGTCCCTCGTTGATATCAAGACCGGAGTGCCCGCCTTTTAAACCGGTTACCCTTACTTCATAAACAAAGAAATCGGCTGAAACATCTTCAGTTTTATAATTAAACTTAGCGTAAGTATTCTTACCGCCTGCACATCCGATATAAAGTGCACCGTCTTCTTCTGAATCGAGATTAAGAAGGATCTCTGCCTTAAGTAACCCCGGCTTTAATGCCTGCGCGCCATTTAAGCCGGTTTCTTCATCCAGCGTAAATAAAAACTCAAGCGGGCCATGCTCAATATCCGTTGATTCAATTACGGCAAGAGCCGCCGCCACACCGATGCCGTTATCTGAACCGAGCGTTGTGCCTCTTGCTTTTACCCATTCGCCATCGATATAAGGCTGAATCGGGTCATTGTCAAAATCATGCTTTACATCGCTGTTCTTCTCAGCAACCATATCCAGGTGCCCCTGAAGAACTGTCGTTTTCAGATTTTCTTTCCCCGGCGTAGCAGGTTTTCTAATTATAACATTGCCAAATTCATCAGTCAGTATTTCAAGATTATTGCGCTTACCAACAGAAACAACATACGCAACGATTTTGCCTTCCTGTCCCGAAGGATGCGGATACCTGCATATCTCTTCAAAATGCTGCCATAATAATTCCGGCTTTAAGCCGCTTAATTCTTTACTCATGTTACTCTCCTTCTTTTTTTATTTCATTAAACGAAATGTATCCTTCCATGTATAAACGGGTCAAAAACTTTGTAACCCTTTCGCTAACCGGCTGAACGCGTTCGCCAAATAACTTGTCGAGGTTTGCGATAATCTCTCTGACCTCACGCTTCCCGTCAATCTGCTTCCAGGACTCTGAACCAATTTCATCCAGATTAATCTTAAAGTGAGGAAACTTCAACCGGGAGGCTAAAAATCTGACAAGAATCTTATTGGTAAACTTTGGAACAAGCACAGTTACAAAACCCTGCTCGTCCGTTTCAACTTTATAAATCTGATATGGAGTTAAATCAAGATAATTGGCATTGATTAATACTTTTCTTCTCTGTCTGAAACCTAAAGGCATATTCTCCTGACTTTGCTAAAGATATGAAAATGATTCAACCAAAAATAAAAAAGGGCAGATAATACCCCTGCCCCTTCTTTCAATAACATTAGAACATTGCCGATGGCGGAGCCGGTTCATCCGGGCTGCCTGCATTGTTAAGAGGCGTGCTGACTAAAATATAACCAATAACTGCAAAGACTACTAAACTTATTAAGAATGTGGGATTCTCTGTAATTAAAGGAACCCTCCATTCCATTACAGCAAAGAAAGCGAAAAGAAGACCCACCAGAGCCTCGCCGGCAATTAATCCCGAAGCAATAAGCACTCCGGTATTCTCCATACGTGCAATCTGAGGAGCGTTGAGTTTTCTTTTTGCCGCTATCTTATCGAGCGCGCCACGGACCAGCCCGCCAATAAATATCGCAAACGATGTTTCAAGAGGTAAGTACATGCCAACGCATACGAGCATCGGGCTTTTAACTTTAAGCAGAATTAAACCAACTGCCATTAATATACCAACGATAATTAAAGGCCACGCCATATCACCGCCTACAATACCCTTTGCCAGAATAGCCATAAGACTCGCCTGCGGAGCAGAATATGTCGAACCGCCAAGACCTGCGCCGCCCGACTTTATGTCGCCTTCATGTAAAATTAATAACGGGAAAAACATTACAACCGATGATAATAGAATACCAAACAAATCGCCTGCCTGCATCTTCCAGGGCGTTCCGCCAAGTATGTACCCAACCTTAAGATCCTGAAGCATCTCGCCCGCAACAGCAGCGGCAACGCATATAACCGCCGCAACGCCAAGAACCGCCGCAATGCCGGCCATTCCTTTAACACCAAGAACAACCATAAGAATCGCTGCTACAATAAGCGTTGAAATTGTAAGACCGGAGACAGGATTGTTGCTTGATCCGATTAACCCGACAAGGTAACCTGAAACCGCCGCGAAAAAGAATCCTGCTATAATCATAACGATTGTCGCAACCAGAGCGGCAACAACATTCTGCGAAAAATACAGATAAATAAAAAACGTAGCTACGGAAGCCAGACCAAGTCCGATAAATACCCATTTAAAGTTCATGTCTTTATCTGTCCTGACATCTGCTGTGCCACCTGAAGCCGCACGCTTTACATCACCGACAGCGCGGCTTAGACCGGCACCAAGACTCTTTCTCATTCTGAAAAGCGTATAGGCAACGCTCATAAGCATACCACCGATGGCGATAGGACGAACAATCGTTCTCCAGACCTGATTAGCCATTCCAATCCATGTAGCTTCCGATGATACATCCCTGCCTGCCGCCGCAAGCGAAGACGATAATTCAGGTCCTAAGAAATATAATAGAAGCGGAACAAATAAACCCCACGCGAGCAGACCACCGGTAAAATTCAGAGCCGCAAGCTGAGGCCCGATAATATAACCAACACCCATATACGCGGGACTTACACCGGGAGTGCTTAGCAACGCGCCGCCACCTGCCTTAACAGATGCGCCATTACTGAACGTAATGCTTTTATCTGAAAAGTGAATGAATTTCTCCCAGCTTGCTGCAAACGCCTGAACTTGTTTTAAAACCTGTACCAAAGCGCCAAGCCCCATAGAATAGAATAAAAACTTAGCTCCGCTCTTTCCTGAACGTCCCGCTTTATGAATTTCTGAAGCAGCAACTGATTCCGGGAATGGAAGGTCTGCATCTTCAACCATTACACGGCGAAGAATTGTAACGAAGAGAATCCCAATTATACCTCCGACTAACATAATTGCAGTAGCTTCAAGATAATGTTCAAGAGTATAAAATTCTTTCCAAACGCCTGAGATTAAAAATGCAGGAATAGTAAATATTGCACCCGCCGCAACTGATTCTCCGATTGAACCTACCGTCCTCGCAAAGTTTTCTTCTAATATCGAACCTTTCATAAGCTTTAAGACTGCCATTCCTATAACTGCGGCGGGATATGTAGCCGCTATGGTCATACCGGCTTTAAGTCCCAGATATGCGTTTGCCGCGCCCAAAACTACCGACATTATAAGTCCAATGACTAACGCCCTGACGGTAAACTCCGCCATGTTAGTCTCCGGCGATACAAACGGCACAAACTTCTTTTGTTCAGACATTTTCGCTCCTATAAGCTAATTAGAATATTAAACGTATAAAAATAGTAGCTACTCATAATCATAATACAATTAAGATTTTTAAATAGCTGTCTGATCCTTTGAACCAGGAATCGTTCTTCCCGTTTATTCAGGATGTTTCATTATATTTTCAAAAATTGATTTCCAATATAATTATGTTTTCCAATGCATTCAATAAAACAAAAGCTAAAACTTCAATTTTCTCATTCCGATATGACAAATTGCAAAATCATATTTAACCGGGTCATTCCGATCATAACGCCTTATATTTTCTGTTATCTCTTCAGCCATTTTCCAAGATACATTTTTAAGCGTTGTCAGACCAAGCTCGCTGCAGATTCTGGCAACATGAGTGTCAACAGGAATAACCAGTTTATCCTTTGGTATTTCTTTCCATAAACCAAAATCCAGTTCATCACGTCTGACCATCCATCTTAAAAAGAGATTCATCCTTTTGCACGCGCTTCCTTTGGCCGGGTCAGGAAACATAAACTCAAGCCCCCGCGTAACTTCATAACCGCGGTGTTCATGGCTGATAAGACTAATCATGTTGTTTGAAAAAAAGGAGACAGGCTCTTTCAGGTTCCTGTCCTGCTCAAAATAATAGAGCAGAAACATTCTCTTTATTGATCCGTAATGCGTGTAAACCTGATGAAGAATATAGAAAAGTATGGATATGTCGTAAGATGTATAGAAACGATGCTTCAGGTCACTAAATAACTTTGCCTGTGCTTTGATATTGTAGTTAATAATAAACTCGCCCGGATTCGGGCCAATTATAGAAACCAGTCTGTTCAAAACTGACATAATCTGCTCCACCCGTCCATAGGCAAAAACAGATGAAATAAATCCAACGGCTTCGATATCCATTGGAGTCTGATACATACGCGGGAATTCCAGCGGGTCGGGAGAAATTTTATCTTTATCAAAATATTTATAATGATAATCAAGTTTCCGTTTTAGTGCGTTCATTATCCGTTGCGGATGATCTTTCTCATTTCATCAACAGCCTCTTTTATGCCGACAATTACCGCTCTTGCAATTACAGCCTGTCCGATGCTCACTTCGTCAATATCCTCGACCTCAATAAACTGTTTCATATTAATATAATTCAGTCCGTGTCCGGCATTTACACCAAGACCGAGCTTCTTTGCCTGCTTAGCCGCAAGTCTTATCCTTTCAAGCTCATCGAACTGGTCTTCCTCATTCGTAGCATTCGCATAAGATCCGGTATGTATCTCAATAAAATCCGCCTCTATTTCCGCCGCCGCATTTATCTGGTCAATATCCGGTTCAATAAACAATGATACGTTTATTTCAGCCTCATGAAGCCGGTTAATAGCATCTGAAAGAACATCTATGTTATCGATAACATTTATGCCCCCTTCGGTGGTAAGCTCTTGTCTTTTTTCAGGGACAATAGTCGCAAGCTCTGGTCTGACATCGCAGGCAATAGTAATTATTTCGTCAACGGCCGCCATCTCGAGGTCCAGCTTTGTTGTAACAAGTTCGCGCAAGAGTCTTAAATCGCGTTCGTTAATATGACGTCTGTCCTCTCTTAAATGAACAACTATACCATCGACCCCTGCCTGTTCGGCAATCAAAGCTACGGTTACAGGATCCGGGGTCATTTCGCCGCGGGCATTTCTGAGCGTTGCGATATGATCTACATTCAAACAGAATCTCATATTATTTTTCTCCCTTAAAAGTTTCCCAAAATATTAATCAATGCATTCAGCCCGAGTCCATACTCGGACACCCTGAACCTGAGAGCGGAAATAACATCAATCGACAGAATAACCGAGTAATGAACAATAACTCCGTAATAAAACGAGCGTGTTCTTAAGGCAAGTATGCCAAGAGCTAAACCACCGAAAATGGCTCCAAAGGTCTCAAGCGGTGGCTTCCCGTTATGCAGTATAACAAACGGGATCATTTGAATAAACACCGCATAATAACCAAACTTTTCCTCAAGACCGAAAAGCATAAAACCGCGCCAGATAAACTCCCATGCAAAAATATATAAAAGTAACGCAGATTCAAAAACAATGAAAGCTCCCGCTTTTTCTTTAGCCGGATATAACTGAGGATACTGTTCTGAAAATGAAGGCAATGAGGAGATAACCCAGATAATCAGGAGCATCACTATTGCAAATAACAAGGCGATTTTAAGTCCGAACTTATAATCTCCTGGCTGAACTCCATAAGTGCGCAGATTTTCCTTTAGATAAAATTTAATTATAAACGCGGAGATTACAAACAGAGAAAAAAAATCTCCGATATACCAGTAAAGATACTCAATCATCTCTTCCTCCGGATGACTGGCAAAATAATCGTAAAGATTAATCCGGTAAAACATCCTCGAAGTAAAATAGAAAGAAACCGTCTGAATAACTGCGACAGTTAAAAACACAGTAACTATCTTTTTATCAAGCCCGCGCAGGATATTTAAAAGTTCCGTTGCCTCGTCTTTCATTTTTTCTCTGTTTCAAATTAATATTTGTCCATTAATTGTATCTTCAAACTGGATCGTTGAACCATTAAACGGAAAGGATTCTTAATCTCACTAACTTTTTTGGGGAACAAGTAAAATAACACATTTCATAATATGCATCCTGCGCGAATGGAACTCAATATACATAGTATTTTATCCCAACGACAAGGTGCGTTCATCTTACAAATAATCGGGACAGGAAAGTATATTAAAAAGAAGCGACAGGCTGGAAGTTGAAGAAAGCAATAAAAGGCTACTCTGATTTCAGACAAGCGAAAAAATTATTCCGCCAGTTTTTTGTCACCACAACAAGGAGAAACCTAAAGACAGCCTTTTATTAATATCTAACTTTGACAGATATAAATTTTAGAATGACAGACGATATTCCAAATATATAAATAAAACTGAGATTAGTCCATCATCATTTTTAAAAAAGATGAGCTTTCATCATCGTCATCATTATTTTGATTCTGATTACGTTTATCTTCATTTGAATTCATCGAATATTTATCGGAAGATGCGCGACTTTGCGGAAAAGCACTTTCCTCAGGAATAATTGGCTTTGCGCCCTCGACACGGCGAATTGTCGGAATGTCAAGATCGTCTGCCTTGTTAAACTTATATTCCAGTTTAGGTAACCCGCTTCTCTTTTCACTTCCAAAATCATATCCGGAAGCAGAAGGTTTCGGTGGAGGCTGCACAATTTTTTCCGCCGGAGCCGGAGGTGTAACCTCATTATTTTTTTTTCTTGTCTCAAATCCGGTTGCAATAACGGTATAAGAAACAGATTCATTCATTTCGGCCTTATTAACCCATCCAAAAATAACATTGGCTTCTTCGCCTGCGGCATCGTAGATAACCTGATTACCCTCGTCAATCTCATGTATATTAAGTGAATTAGAACCACTAACATTAAGAAGGATATTCTTAGCTCCCTTAATACTTACGCCTTCAAGCAGTGGCGAAGAAATTGCTTTTTGTGCCGCTTCAACTGCGCGGTTCTCGCCACTTGCAGTTCCGCAACCCATAAGAGCTTCGCCACTCTGGCTCATAACTGTGCGAACATCAGAAAAATCTACATTAATAATCCCGGGGATTGTTATAATATCCGCGATTCCGCGGGTAGCTTCAAATAATACTTCGTTCGGCTTATCAAAAGCCTCGTTAGCTGAAGTGTTAACGTCAAGTATATTTAATAACCTTTCGTTAGGTATAACGATAAGCGAATCAACATACTGCCTTAATTCCTGAATACCCTGCTCGGCATTCATCATTCTTTTCTTCCCTTCCCATCTGAAGGGTTTTGTTACGATACCAACTACAAGAGCACCGAGGCTCTTAGCAATCGAAGCAACTATAGGAGCACCTCCGGTACCAGTACCTCCACCCATACCGGCAGTAATAAAAACCATATCGCTACCTTCGAGCATTTTTGTAATTTTATCGCGGTCTTCCTCAGCTGCTTTTCGTCCGACTTTAGGATCGGCCCCCGCACCAAGCCCGCGCGTAACACTAGCTCCTATCTGGATTATGTTCGCACCAGTATTGCTAAATAAAACCTGAGCATCGGTATTAATACCAATATACTCAACCCCGGTCAAACCCCTTTTAATCATACTTTCAACTGCATTACAACCTCCGCCGCCAATCCCAACTACCTTAAGCTGTGCAGGCTTACGACTTTCACGATCCAGTGTGGCAAAAAACATAAACATCCTCCTTGTTGTGGTATTATTTATAACTCGTCAAAAAACTCTCGTACTCTCTTAATAATGTTAGTAACAATATTCTTTTTTTTTTTATCATCTCCAACGTAATCACTCGGACCAGTTCCGGGTATTCCACGAACAAGCCCTGCGACAGTCGCGAACTCCGGACTTTCAATCTCTTTAGTAAGTCCTTTACCTAAATCCTGTGGCACCCCAATGCGAGTAGGCAGACCAAAAACATCTTCAGCCAGTTCAGTACATCCTTTGAGCAAAGCCCCTCCGCCTGTAAGCACAATACCAGCTTTAATTTTGCCCTTATATCCTGATTCAATAATTTCACCATCAATAAGGCTAAAAAGTTCGCGCATTCTAATACTTATAATCTGTGTTAAAAGGCTTATCGATATCCTTACGTTACCTCGTGCACCTACTCCTTTAATATAAATATCATCATATTTTATTATTGAGCCTTCGGTAGCATAGCCATATTCTTTCTTTAATTTTTCAGCTTCATCGGTAACAATACCTAATGTTTCCCTGATATCATTAGTAACCTGATTGCCTGCCACGCCAAGGACTTTTGTATGCTTAATACTTTTCTTATGGAATATGGCTATATCGGTAGTCCCGCCACCAATATCGATAAGCGCAACACCAAGGTCCTTTTCATTTTCTTCCAACACAGATGAACTTGATGCAATAGGTTGAAGGATATAATTCTGAACGAAATAACCTGCTCGTTCAACTGAGCGCTTGATATTCTGAATAGCAGAAAC
Source organism: Ignavibacteria bacterium (assembly GCA_037140715.1). GTDB lineage: Bacteria > Bacteroidota > Ignavibacteria > Ignavibacteriales > SURF-24 > JAUZPB01. The sequence continues at coordinate 2,838 of JBAXDX010000039.1, read as the reverse complement.
AGAAGCTAAAACAATATGATTAGTCGCTTCAAGACGGTCGCCACACATACCGATAGGGCTTTCAATTCCTCCCTGACGATCAACTGAGTACTCTTCAGGAATAATGTGGAGTATCTGCCTGTCCGATGGGATTCTGATAGTCCTTATATCTGCCTCAAGACGTGCCAAATCATCCTTAGTAATTTCATTATCCGAATTATTAATGGTAACATAATTTTTATGGCGCTGGCTTGTGATATGCTCGCCTGCAACGCCAACATTGACAGTTCTAATGTCAATGCCTGCACGGTTTGAGGCAAGTTCCATAGCCAGCTTAATAGCTTCGGCAGTCTTGGATATATTTGCTACCAGTCCCCTGTTCAGACCATCAGAAGGGGCTACGCCAAAACCGAGAATATTCAAATCATCATTCGTTTTCTCAGCAATAATAGCACACACTTTTGTTGTTCCAAGATCAAGTCCGGCAATTATGTTTTTCTTCATCCTTTAGTACCTTTAACTTCGCTCACCTGGCTATCCATACCTACATAAATTAGTTTTTCGTATCTCAAGTCGACATAATTAATAAATTGTCCCGGGTTTTCCTTTTGGTTATGAATATGGTTCCAGACTTTCTCAAAGCTCATCAGCTTTTCTACTTCACCATTGCGCCCAAAAATTACTTGAAAATCATATCCTCTGAACCTAAGCACAATATCTTTTCCTTGTCTTAAATCAATATCAGTAAGATTCGAATATATATCTGTACTTATAATTTTACTTGCATCGATAATCCTGAAAGCAGCTTTTGTTTCAGGCGTCCTAACTATATCAAAACATCTGATTTTTTTAGTCAGCAACGGATTTTCAATAACCGGCAGAACCATGTTCTTTGTAAATAAAAAAAATGGAACAACCATAAATTGTTCAGTTATCAGAAACTGTAGTGAATCGACCAGTAATATTGCCTGAAACTTTCTCTCAGTAAGATTTATCTGAATACTATTTTCATCAACATATTTAACATTTGCCCTTAGAACATAAGGATGTTTTTCAAATCTGTCCCTGATGATCGACGGAGATAAAAACTTATAATTAATATTTTTATTTAACTTCGTAAAGTTAAAATATTCTTCCTTAGATAAAAAGTAATTCCCGCTTATTTCTATCTTTTCTATCATTTTTTTTTCAATTTTTGAAAAAAGTATGATATAAACCACGCCTAATAACAGAGCTATAAAAATAAGTATGCCGGTTAATTTATTTTTGATATCCATTATTGTTTTTTAATGACTATTTCTGCTCATTTTTATAAAGCTCAATGAATCTTTCTCCATACTGCCAGACATCTCCGGCACCAAGAGTTATTATTATATCATCTTTTTCTTTAATCCTCATTAATACCTGAGGAATATCATTTTTATCAGGAACGTATATTGCATTCTTATGACCAAATTTCTTAGCTGTATTTACTATCAGTTCCCCGGTAATTCCTTCAATCGGCATTTCTCTTGCCGCATACACATCGGTACATATAAATACGTTAGAGTTAAGGAAAGACCTGCCAAATTCCTCATAGAAATCCCGTGTCCTTGAATAAAGATGTGGCTGAAATACAGCTACCAGTCTTCTGTCCCAGCCACTTCTGATTCCGGATAACGTTGCATCAACTTCTGTTGGATGATGGGCATAGTCATCAATTACAAGAATATCTTTATTATACTTTGTTTCAAATCTCCTGTAAACACCACTAAAAGCTTCAAGTGATTTTTTAATTATCTCAAAGCTTATTCCAAGCTCTGTCGCGATTGTTACTGCAACCAATGAATTCTTAATATTGTGCAACCCCGGGATGTTTAATCTTATTTCTCCAAGATTAACCCCAAAGTATTTAACGTAGAAAGACGTCATGTATTTGTTATATCTGATATCAATCGCTCTTACATCTGCCTGCGGAGATATTCCGTATGTGATTATTTTTTTATTTATAAAGGGAATAATATCCTGAAGAGCCGGTTCATCAAGACATATTGCAACAAAGCCATAAAAAGGCGTTTTATTAGCAAATTCAATAAAGGCCGCTTTAATATCATCAAGATCCTTATATGTATCGAGATGTTCCTTTTCGAGAGTAGTTATGGCAGCTATTGTCGGTGTCAGCTTTAAGAAAGTTCTGTCGAATTCATCAGCTTCAACAACAATAAACTCCCCCTGACCAAGTCTTGCGTTCGTCCCCCCAAGACCGCTAAGCTTTCCGCCAACGATGATCGTTGGATCAATGCCGCCTTCCGTTAATACAAGCCCTGTCATTGAGGTTGTCGTTGTTTTTCCATGGGTTCCGGCAATACCGATTCCATAGTGCATCCTCATACATTCAGCAAGCATCTCAGAGCGTTTAATTACAGGAATTTTTCTTTCGATTGCCGCAACGACTTCCGGATTATCAGTATCTACCGCTGAAGAGTAAACCAGAACATCAACATCTTTAAGATTATCTGCCGAATGTCCTTCAAATATTTCAATTCCTTTCTCTCTAAGATATTCTGTTATGTCGCTTAAAACTTTATCAGAACCGGATATTTGAAAACCACGGCTTAAAAGTATCTCGGAAATACCGCTCATTCCAATGCCGCCAATACCTACAAAATGTACTTTCTTTATATTCTTAAACATTCTCCAATTTCCTTCTGCTCAATTTAGTCTAAATTTCTTTTTCGACATGGATTCATTCGTTATCTCATCTCTGCAAGTTCAATAGCCTGCCTGGCAATTATCATAGCTGCCTCAGGCCTGCCAAATTTTTTAGCGTTCTCAGACAATGTCTTTAGGATGTCATCATTATTTATTGTGTTCAGAATG
>JBAXDX010000038.1:0-25807 GCA_037140715.1 Ignavibacteria bacterium | reverse complement strand
TCAGGCCGTCTTGGCAATATTTGCGGAATATTGAATTGTCGGACAGGCTCCTAGGGCGCTGATAGCTGAGTATGCCGTTAATTCGCCATCGATGGAAAAACTCAGAGCAAAACTCTCCTCCATTCCAATTGATATTCGTCCAATTTTTCAGCTTGATTTGGAGATGAAATAAGAGGGAATTAAACTTTATAACCCGTACCGGGCAGGCGGTAAACTTTCCTGTTAATTTCTATTGCGGGTAAAGACATTTTGGTGTATTTTTGTTACGTTAGTTGCCGAAGTGGCGGAATTGGTAGACGCGCTGGACTCAAAATCCAGTCTGGCTTACACCAGGTGCCGGTTCGAGTCCGGCCTCCGGTACATTGCAAAAGCCCCGATTTAATCGGGGTCTTTTATTCTAAACATCACATTCTGAGCGACAGCTTATTCCCGGTTCAGTTCATTACTTCGGATAAATTATATCATTAATAACTGAAACTTCTGCCGGCATTGTCCGCCCAATATAAAAAAGCCGTCCCTTGTTTTAAGGACGGCTTTTCCATGCAAATCAGAAAGGTATTAGTTCGAATTAAACTAACGGCTTGTAGCTGTGAAGTGTTTTCATATAGTTGGCACGCTCAAAAGCCGCAGGTTCAGCGACATTCTTTTGGCTCATGGAACCTTTCATCTGTTCAACTGAAACATATTCCTTTTCAGTCATCCATCTTTCCATACCTTCAAGCATCTGTCTGATTCTGCCATTGCCATGTCTTAAGAGTTCCGAGCAGACCATTGCAATATCGCCACCGGCCATCATAACTTTAATGACATCTTCATAATCATGAACGCCACTTGTGGCAGCCATGCCGGCTTTAATCTTTCCAAAAAGAATTGATATCCACCTTACCGGCAGCCTTAATTCCCAAGGCGAACTTAAAGCAAGGTTTGGCACAACTTCAAGGTTATCGAGGTCGAAATCAGGCTGGTAGAAACGGTTAAACATTACAAGCGCATCTGCGCCGGCATCGTCAAGTTTCTTTGCTATATTAGCCATTGAAGAAAAATATGGGCTAAGCTTAACGGCTACAGGTATCTTTATATTTTCCTTTACTGCCTTAAGATTGTTGACATAAATCTGTTCAACCTGTGTACCGGGCAGGTGAATATCAGTTGGGATATAATAAACATTGAGTTCGAGGGCATCAGCCCCGGCTTCCTCGATATCCTTTGCGAATTTCATCCATCCGCCAACGCTGACTCCGTTTAAGCTTCCGATAACCGGAATATCAACAGATGCTTTAATTTTGCGGATATGGTTGAGGTATTCGTCAGGACCTAACTTGAAATCATTGTCTTTTGGGAAATAGCTAATAGCTTCAGCGAATGAATTTTCAGTCTGAGTCAGGTAAAAATCCAATGCTTTTGCTTCATGTGCAATCTGTTCCTCGAAGAGTGAGTAAACTACAACGGCGCTCGCGCCGGCATCTTCAAGGGCTTTAACGCCATCAACAGTCTCTGAAAGAGGCGAAGCTGACGGCACGATAGGGTTCTTTAATTTTAACCCCATATAGGTTGTCGTTAAATCCATGGTAATCTCTTTTTATGTTAATTAATGCTTTTATTTACTAAAGTTTTAACCGGAAACGGGAAAGCCGGCAGTTGTTCTGATCATTCAGGGCGCTCCGTTAATAAGAGCGCCTGAATAGTTATTATTATTTATGGATTAAGCCTCAGTCGCTGGTTTTTCTACCGGACTGAATGAAGCCATCTGTTCGTAGAGCTTCCATGACTTTTCAACTTCTTCCTGGGCAAGTTTCATCAAATGCTTTGCAGCTTCAGGATTTGACTTTGTGAGCATTGTATATCTTGTTTCCTTATAAGCATATTCAGAAACCTTAATCTTCGGAGCCTTAGAATCAAGCTTCAGCGGATTCTTGCCTTCAGCCGTAAGCGTTGGGTTATATCTGAATAATGGCCAGTGCCCTGAGTCAACCGCTGCTTTCTGACAATCGAGACCCTTAGCCATATCGATACCGTGAGCGATACAATGACTGTATGCGATTATTATTGAAGGTCCGTCATAAGCTTCAGCTTCGAGGACAGCTCTGATTGTCTGAGCATCATTGGAACCCATAGCAACCTTAGCTACATATACATTACCGTAGCTCATAGCCATCATACCAAGATCTTTCTTGCCTGTCGGTTTTCCGCCCGCTGCAAACTTAGCAACAGCACCAAGCGAAGTAGATTTTGACATCTGACCGCCTGTGTTTGAGTAAACTTCTGTATCAAGTACAAGAATGTTTACATTCTTACCGCTGGCAAGCACGTGGTCAAGACCACCATAACCGATGTCGTAAGCCCAGCCGTCGCCACCCATAATCCATACAGATTTCTTAACCAGATAATCAGCTAATGACAGTAAATCCTTTGCTTCAGGAGTATCAATGCCTGCCAAAGCTTCTTTCAGCCTGACTACTCTTTCTCTCTGTTCATAAATACCTGTTTCGTCAGTCTGCCGAGCATTCAGAACAGCTTCAGCCAGTTCATTTCCTATTTGGTCTTTAAGTCTTACAACAAGTTCCTTCGCGAAGCCGTTATGCTTGTCGATGGCGAGCTTCATACCGAGACCGAACTCAGCGTTATCTTCAAACAATGAATTTGACCAGGCTGGTCCGCGACCGTCAGGATTCTTTGTCCATGGAGTTGTCGGCAGATTGCCTCCGTAGATTGAAGAACAACCGGTAGCATTTGCAACCACCATTCTGTCGCCAAACAACTGGGAAACTAATTTAACGTAAGGAGTCTCGCCACAACCTGTACACGCACCTGAGAACTCAAATAAAGGTTGCAGGAGCTGACTGCCCTTAACAGTAGTAACGTTTGCGTTGCGTCTGTCATATTCAGGAAGGTTGTAGAAGTATTCATAATTCTTCCTTTCAGAATCCCTGAGCGGAAGCTGGTCAGCCATGTTGAGGGCTTTAAGCTTAACTTCTTTTTTATTCTTAACCGGGCAGACTTCAAAGCAAAGCTGACAGCCGGTACAGTCTTCAACCGCAACCTGAACTGTATAAGCTGAGTTTTCAGGATATTCCTTGCCTTTAGCATCCATATACTTAAATGTTTCAGGAGCACCTGAGAGTAATGCCTTATCATAAACTTTTGTTCTGATAGCGGCATGCGGACATACCATAGCACACTTACCGCACTGAATACATATTTCATTATCCCATACAGGAACATCAAGAGCAATGTTTCTTTTTTCCCACTGTGTTGTACCAGTTGCGAAAGTGCCATCGACAGGCATTTCACTTACCTTTACAAAGTCGCCGTTGCCTTCCATAATCCTGGCAAGAACATTCTTTACATAGTCAGGAGCTTTATCTGAAACTACCGGAGGAAGTTCAATCGTGCTTTCAGCAAATGCAGGAACACTAATCTTAAAAAGGTGAGCCAGCGTCTGATCAACAGCTTCAAAGTTCTTCTTTACGATATCATCGCCCTTCGCTCCGTATGTTTTTTTGATTGCTTTCTTAATCTGTTCGATAGCTTCATCTTTAGGAAGAACACCCGAGATAGCAAAAAAGCATGTTTGCATAATAGTATTAATTCGCGTACCCATACCTGTTTTCTTTGCAACATCGTATCCATCGATAACATAGAAGTTGAGCTTCTTTTCAATTATCTGAGTCTGCACAGTCTTTGGAAGTTTTGACCATACTTCATCTTTCGGGAACGGACTGTTTAAGAGTACCGTGCCGTTTGGTGCAATCTGTTTTAGTATGTCGAACTTCTCAAAGAAATTAAACTGGTGAACTCCGATAAAGTTAGCTGTCTGAACAAGATAGGTTGATTTAATAGGTTTCTTTCCAAATCTTAAATGAGAAACGGTTGTCGAGCCTGACTTCTTTGAATCATACACGAAGTAACCCTGAGCGTAGTTGTCAGTTTCTTCGCCGATAATCTTAATCGTATTCTTGTTGGCGCCTACCGTGCCATCGGCTCCAAGTCCGTAGAATAACGCGCAGATAACATCCGTACCTTCAGTTGAGAAGTTTGTATCATAATCAAGACTTGAGAATGTTACGTCATCGTTAATGCCGACTGTGAAGTGGTTCTTCGGGCTGTCTTTCTTTAATTCGTCAAAAATAGACTTAACCATAGCGGGAGTAAATTCCTTTGAAGAAAGACCGTAGCGTCCGCCTATAATCCTTGGCGCTTTGGCAAACGGCGCATCATCAGATGCCATAGCTTCTGAAATTGCTGTAACTATATCAAGATATAATGGTTCGCCAATGCTACCTGATTCTTTTGTTCTGTCCAGAACAGCGATTTTCTCAACTGTTTTCGGCAGAGCTGCGATAAGATGCTTTAATGAGAAAGGTCTGAATAATCTTACTTTAACAACTCCGACTTTCTCTCCCGTTTTGTTAGTCAGGTATTCAACGGTTTCTTCAACGGCTTCCGCTCCTGAACCCATGATAACTAACACTCTTGCAGCATCCGGAGCACCATAATAATCAAACAGATGATACTGTCTGCCGACTACAGAGGCAAACTTATCCATTGCTTCCTGCACTAATTCAGGGCAGTCGTTGTAAAACTTATTAGCTGTTTCCCTTCCCTGGAAGTAAACATCAGGATTCTGAGCTGTGCCTCTTAAAACAGGACGATCGGGAGTAAGTGCTCTTAATCTATGTTCCTTAATCGTATTATCATCAATCATTGCCCTGAGATCTTCAACAGCAAGCTGTTCAATTTTCATAACTTCATGCGAAGTCCTGAAACCATCGAAGAAATGAACAAAAGGAATTCTTGATGCTAACGAAGCTCTCTGTGATATAAGAGCAAAATCCATAACTTCCTGAACAGAGTTTGAAGCCAGCATACCGAAACCTATCTGGCGCGTAGCCATAACATCGCTATGATCGCCAAAAATTGACAGGGCGGAATAAGCAAGCGAGCGTGCTGTAACATGAAAAACTGTCGGAGTTAATTCGCCGGCAATTTTATACATATTTGGGATCATCAGCAATAAGCCCTGCGAGGCTGTAAAAGTAGTTGTAAGAGCGCCATTCTGTAACGCACCGTGAACTGCACCAGCCGCTCCCCCTTCACTCTGCATTTCTGTTACTGATGGAACTGTGCCCCAGATATTCTTTTCCCCTTTTGACGACCATTCATCTGAATGTTCTCCCATAGGGGACGAAGGCGTAATAGGATAAATAGCAATAACTTCATTGACCTTATGAGCTACATAAGCTGCAGCTTCATTGCCGTCAATTGTTACTTTTTTTCTTTCCATTTTTTGTATAACTCCAATTTGGTTTTATTAAATAATACATGAAATCTATATAACAAAATAAGCATAATAACCCACGTGCGTTTATTCCAAAACAAATATTAAGCCATAGGCATAAATTGCTGACTTATTCTATATTAGAACTGTTTAGACATGTTTTCTATTTAGCAATACCAGGTATTTTGCTTATTAATTAGAAAATATGATAGAAAAAATCTTAAAAATAATAATTTCGAACCAGTATATACCCGGCATCGGCATCGATTATGCGTAAACTTAATCCCCCGCAACGGAATCTGAGCCGGCAATATCAGGCAGAAAAAGACTGCAAAAGCATGATATGGTTTCTTCCAGGCAGCAATTGACAGAAAGATATCCATAGCTATATCCTGCAATAATCAGAAATATCAAAATAGCCTTATTTTGGTCAGCCTGCAAGATAACAGACAAGCAAAATGGATTTCTATGACATATCCTGCAAGTGCGGGACATGTCATCGAACGTCTTTTTGCCTATCCTGCAAGTGCAGGACATGTCATCGAACGTCTTTTTGCCTATCCTGCAGGTGCAGGACATGTCATCGAGAGTCTTTTTGCCCATCCTGCAGGTGCGGGACATGTCATCGAGACATAATTTACCCATTTTATGCCTGTAAGTTGTGTTAATGGAAACTTTTCGGACTGAATGACCAGTTTCATTCGGAGGCAGATAGCTTTTACGGGAACTCCTGCAATCTTACTCTTAATCATAATCCTAATCTTACTCACTTTCTATAAGGCAGGTATTATTAACAGATTATAATTAAGATTAAGAAAAATTCCGGTCGAAAGAAAATCATTACTATTTGCAGTCTTACCCCATTCAGACTATAAAGTAACTCTGAATTAATTAAGACATGAAATAAAGCCGGCTTTGGAATGCTAAATTTATGTAGTTTTGACCGGGCTGATGCTACCAGTCAGACGTGAAAATAAAACCGGAGAAGGCATGAGTAAGACTACTCCGGCTGAAAATCATTACAAATATTTCTCGACAACTTCAATAAGCTTTTCGCGAAGTATCGGCTTAGAGATAAAGTCATCAAAACCTGCGGCGATGAATTTTTCCTTGTCGCCTGAAAGGACGTAGGCCGTAACAGCAAAGACGTGCGTTTTCTCATAACCCGGTAGTTTACGAATAATCCTGAGCGCGTCAAGACCGTTATATTCTCCCTGAAGATTAATATCCATAACAATAAAATCATACTTATTATGTTCAAGAAGCGGCAGGGCAGCTTCAAAGCTTACGGCAAAGTCGATTTTTTTCAACTCTTTCATCTGGACTTTGAAAAGTATCTGAGAGTCAACCTGGTCTTCTACATAAAGACATTTAAGCTTTGAAAGGTCAGCCTTATTACTGATACTTTTAACCACTGGAGATGGTCTTACAATACTATTTTTTTCTTCCTCCGCATTGTTGTCAGATTCTTCAGTCCTGTAAACCGGCGCGGGTTTTTGCATCGGTTTTGGCTCTGCCTTTACAAGTGGCTTAGGCTGTGGTTCTTCGAATGATTTCTGAGGTTTCTCGATACTAAGCGCCATCTCAGGAACCACGGTGGGCAGAGGATATTCTTCCTTATAAATATTTTGCAGAGATTTTTCTTCATTCAGAACCTGCGGTTCGAACATCTTCTTTAATGGCACTTCCTTTTCTACAATCTGGGCAACCGGCTTAGTTTCAACCGGTTTTACAGAAAGAGCCGGAGGTTCCTGGGCTTTCGTAAATACCAAAGGAAAAACAAAACCGGCTTCAATTTCCTGTCCGCCTTTTTTAACAACTTCAAACCTGCCTGAAAGAAGTTTCAGCAACCGCCTTGCAAGCCCTGTCGTGAGCTTCGAGGTTCCAAAATCTTTTTTAAGCTGTGATTCTTCCTTAAGGAAAATATCGGAAAAATTAGTAAGCATATATTTGGAAATTGCTGATCTGTTATCTTTCAGCGTAACAATGCAGTTTTCATCATCATACTGATAAGCCGAAAGGAATAACTTTTTCTCTTTGGTGATTCTCATAGCCATAGATATAACCATAGACAGGAGAGATTCAAGCCTGTGCTTATCAGATTCAAAAACAAGTGAGGATGATATTTTCCCATAACCAAATTCTATCTGACTTGATTCGGCGAGTTTTTTTGTACTCTTCTGAATTTCGTCCACCAGCTCTGTGAAGATAACTTTTTCGGGTTTAATTTCTATTCGGTTCTGTTCAATATGAGAATATTCAACTGCCGAGTCCATTGTCTGAAGCAGAAGTTTGCTGTTCTGATTAATAATATCAGATGCTTCTTTCTGTTCATCGGTAGGAGATTCGATAGTTTCTGTTATTTCCTGAATAAAGCCTAAGATTACGTTAATCGGCGTCAATATTTCATGAAACATACTGGAAAGGAACTGTGGATCCAGCCCGCCTGAAGTTCTCTGTACTGCCGGGTCAGCCACTGCTGGGGGCTGAACAATCTGTACCTGTGCCGTATTTTGAATACTGGGACTTGCTGTCAGGCTGAATGAAACTATCTGTGATTCAAAGTTAATAATTGGTGTTGCCTTTAGACCGGCTTTAGCAAATTCATTATTCGATTTTTTCAGTTCAATCTCAAAGTACGTTGTATTAGCTGTCTTTGAGCTAAAGATATTTCCTTTAACTTCCGAACGGCTACTTTCGGATAATAATGTAATAAACGGGCGGTCTGTTAGTTCTTCTTTCTTAAAGCCGAGTAATTTAAGAACAGCTTCATTTGCCTGCAATATAAAGCCGTCTTTATCAGTTACAAAAAGAAGGTCGCTGGTATTTTCGAAAGCTGCTTTGAACAGCTGAATATTATTTTCAAGCTCAATCTTTTCTGACACATCGCGGACAATATTAAAGTGAGCCTTCTTAAAATTATAGTCAAATGCCGACTTGCTGATTTCAACAAACATAGTCGAGCCATCATGTTTCTTATGACGCCAGGGACCGGTAAATACACATTCCTTATTTCTTGTATTTGAAGTATCTAGTAGTGTCTGAATATCTTCAGGAGCGTATAGATCGGTAAGATCCATCTGTAAGAATTCATTTTTTGTATAACCATAGACTTTCAATGCGGCCGGATTTACTTCAAGAAACCTTAAATTCTCAATGTCATAAATAAACATAGGTTCCGGGCTTGTCTGCATTAATATATCGTACATTTTTTCCCTGTTATTGATTGTATTGTTTCTATCATTACTTTTATCTTTCTCTTGAAAAAAGATTATATATCCATCTGATTTTCCGTTCGCATTATAAATTTTTCTAAGATTAAATTCAAAGAAGATGTTTTCCTTTTTATGGTTAAGCTGCAGCTCAAAAGTCTTTTCAGTAAGTGAAGAATCCGAAATTAGCCCGCTGAGGTGTTTATTTACTTCCGGTGGCAGATAATCTGAAGCAGGGCTACCAGTCTCAGCTTCAATCAAACCAAGAGCAGAAAGAGCTTTCCCGCTTATATATTTCAGACAAACCGATTTATCAAGAACAAGAAGCGGATAATTAAACTGCGCAAAGACTTCCATTGCAGGCGGATTTTCTGTTTGTGGATGCTGATTAAGCAATGGAAGTCCGTTTTGTGTAATACCAATTATCGCTATTACCTTATTGTCGAGATCTGTCAATGGGAATTCGAAAACACGCAGATTATCAATATCAGAAGTCTGAGGAAACGGAATGCCTTCTTTTATAATTATATTAGATGTGTTCTCAATGAATAAGTTTAATGCTTTATAAAACTCTGTCAAGTGTCCTGGCAGAAACTCCCTTTCAAACCGTCCTATTATCTGAACCGGTCTCAATCCCAGTAAACGACTAAACTTAAGATTGACAAGTATATATTTACCTTCGTTGTCCTTAAGCCAGAATGCTTCGTCAAGTTTATTGATTTCATTTTGAATTTTGTTTTTGCCAAGGAATGTAAATGGGTAGGATGATTTTATCTCTTCCAATACTTTAAGAGCGGCAGAGTTATCGAGTAGTTCGTTTAGATCCTTTGTTGAAAGCCCAAGCCTGAATTTGCCTGATTTAAGTTCGCCTGTTTCAGCCTGATTTAATGTAACTAATATAAAATAATTATCCTCGTGATCAAGAAACGGAGTAAATACAATATCATAGATATGCGGCGGGTTATCTAATATCTCAAGCTCCATCAGCTCAGTAACTGTCTTATCCTGATTCATACAATCAAACAATATCTTTTCGATCTGCTTAGCTGTGCCGTTCCTGAATAAATTAATAAAGCTACCGGAGAATGAATCAGGCTGAATAATGCTCATAGCGGAATTGTTATAGGAAACAATAGCACCATCCTTATCTATAATCAGCGCAGGACTTTTAATGCTGTTGTTTACAATTCTTAAAATATCATTTTTGGGATTCATTTCTATAACCGCTACGATTCCAATAGGTAAGTAACTAATTGCTGTAAAATATAAGCTGAAACTGAGACTATTTTTTCTTTGGCGAAGTACCCGCCGGAATTGAAATCTGGATTTCATCTGACCAGTCGGATTGCTCTGTGCTTGTAAATGCTCTTATTCTATAATAATATGTAACTCCTGTTGTAATTCCGGCTAAGTCAGAATACTGCCTTATGGCAGGAAGTATCAGAGCAATCTGAGAATAACTTCCCCAGCTTATCTTTCTTTCAAGCTTAAAGCCAAGTATATTTGGTGAAGTCGAATAAAGCCAGCTTAATGAGGCACCGGCTTTGGTACCTGAACCTGTAAAAGATGTTGGTCTTGGAATATTACCTGTGCCGCCCGTTGAGTTTATAATATTGCTGAAAGCTGATTTCGCAGTATCCTTATATGCCCTAATCATATAATAATAGGTAAGGTTTTCGAATGGTACCTGATCATTTATCGAAGTGCTGTTTTTCGGAATGTTATTCTGGACAAGCTGGAAAATTGTGCCGGAGGCATCCCCGTCTTTTCTCCAAAGTTCAAAACCGTCTTCATCATCACTATTATCAGTCCAGTTAAGATTAAATATGATGTTGTTGAATCTAGTCAGTGTCAGACTGCCTGGAGCATTAGGAGGGAGTATCGGAATATAAATCGAAGTTTCGTTTGAATATCCGGTAAATAATCCGCTATAGAGAAGTCCGCGCACTCTGTAATAATATGTATTTAAGGTACTAACCGTAGTATCAACATAAAGAACAATATTATTGTCAACCCTTCCTATTTCTGTATAAGCCCCATTTATGCCGGTCTTCCTTTCAATCCTGGTACCGTTATGAGATGTATTATTCATCCATGAAAGGCTGACCTTTTTTGACCCGGTCATAACAGACGTAAGAGAGCCTGGCGAAATGTCCTGCGCGGGTGTAGTGACCTGTTTTTCACTTGACCAGTCAGAAATACCAGACTGAAAGTACGCTGCGACACGATATATATAAGTGGTATTTGCAGTAAGTCCGACTGAGTCAATATATAAAAGTTTGTTTAGCAAAGTACGTCCTATTTCTATAAAGCCTCTTCCATCCCCGGGATTTCTCTGAACTATAAAACCAAGTGCATTTGTAACATTTGCTGACCAGGTAAGTTCGACCTGATTTGTTCTAAGAGCGGTAGCACTCAAATTATAAATTGTGCTTTCTTTAACAATAATATTAGTCATCTCTCTGCTTTTTGCGGAGTTGCCCATCCCATCTATTGCAAGCAGATACATCGAATTTTGTTTATTAAGGTAAGTCGAATCGAAATTTATTGTTATTGCAGGCAGAGAGCCATCTGAATTAATATTAAACTGTGATTGTTTAATATTGTTTACCCATACTTCTATATAGGCAAGCTTTTGATCATCGCTGGCGTAATATGATACACTCTGGTTACCTATAAAGATTGTATCGTTTGACTTTGGTGTATAAAGGTCGATAAGAGGCGGGATTTTATCAGGAGCAATTACTGAATCCACGCATCCTGTAACCACAATCCCTGCTAAAACAATCAATGTAAGAATATAGAAAGCTGTCTTTGTCATATTTTTTTTGTGAATATCATCATTAAGTTCTAGTTTATCTGCTAATCCAAGACCCCGACATTATCAAAATCAACGAAGTATGAGAATGAACCACCTTCTTCTACTCTTTTTATATTTATTATAAGTATCTGGTTTTTGCTGTCAAAATTATACTGAGGAACCTTCGTACCAAAAATGTCAGATGAAACGTGTATGTTTTTTATTTCCTTATTCAGGTTAATCTGAACTACTATATCCTCAACAGTTTTTTTACCAGGATTCGAGACTTCAACTACTATTCTTCTTGAACTTCTGCTCTCTGTGATTATCTCAACATTAGAACGTAAAAGCCACCAGTTTTTTATTTCAGATGCCGAAGCTATCCAGATTTTTTTACTTTTCATGTACCTTATTAAATCCCGTACAACATCCACATATTGAGGCTGGCACTGATAATCAGTATGAAGCTTTAGAACGTAAAGCCCGTGCTCAAAAATAAGTCTGTCAACATCTTCTTCGTATGTATATAATTGAAACTCACGGTTTGTCAGCCCGTAATCTCTGACAATCTCATAATCATCGCGTGCGGTCTTAGTAAATGAGACAATTCTCTTTTCCCCCCTGATGATTGTTTTGGGAACTGATCTATCAGTAAGTGAATCAGTAAATACATAATCATAACCAGCAGCTACTAAGGCCTGAATACTGTTTTCATCATAAAGTCCATAAAGCGGAGCAACACCCCTGTTTTGTATCTTTGGCACATTGGAGAAACTTTTGCGAGCCTGATTAAAATGAACAAGCTGTGAGTTATAATCAAGTAATTTATTTACAGTATCGTTAACTGAAGTCAAATAACCCATATCCACAATACTTGCTATTTCGCCATAATAATTAAGATTCTCAACCAGGCTCTTACTATCTTCAACAATTGCAGGATCAACAAGAAAAGTTGCCGGCACGTTTTCCGATTTAAGAATTGGGAGTAAATTATGAATATTATTTATCGATTCATTAAGCGTAGGTGTTATAACTGCCGCTGCTTCATATGTTCCGGGCCAATCTTTAATAAATCCTGTAGGAGCATAAGTAAGCCAGTTGATCGAGTTCCGGAATAAGCGGTCAAAATATAGGAAGTCTTCCTGCTTTCCAATAACCGAACTAAGCTCAAACCCGAACCATATAAAACGGCCTTTGCCATATCTGCCGTATGCAATACCAGCTGATTTTTGTATCTCTTCCCTGACCAGTCCGGCTTCACTTCTGAAATTATACCAAAAGCTTGCCTGAACTGTTCTTGGTTCCAACACTTCACATGCAATTGGTCTGTCCCAGGTCGCTATTTTGAGCGGATAACCAGTTGGGATTCCTGCTGTAACAGGTAACCCACCTCTTATCGTATGAATTCTTGTTAATTCATCGGGTGTCATTTCCTTTGAAAATTTAAGTCCAAAAACCTCGGAAAAAAAATCCCAGCCACGCCACTTTGCATCATCCGAGAATGTAGATATACCACTAGTCGCAAACACACTGCCACCTCTTTCAATATATTTCATTAGTTCAGAAACTTCATTATTGCTTAATGATTTTGAACCCGGGAGTATTAGCAACTTATATTTATAATGCTTCCCTTTCTCAATATCCTGATCTGAAATTATTTCGAAATCAATTTTTGCTATACGCAAAAAGGTTTTCCATGTATTTATATTATCATTTAGCCATGTGCTTCCCTGATTAACACTATTCAACGATAACAAATTCTCCGTATATTTAGAATACAATATCGCTACTTTATATTCTTTGTGTCCCCAAAACACTTCCAGATTTTTCTTTGTAGGAAGTATCTCGGAAAAGTTATAATCACCATAAACATTTCTTAGAATAAATAAATATATCAGACTTGAGGCTGTAAGTAACACCAATCCGCTTAAAACAATTATAAGCTGATTGACCTTAACCCTGTTTGATCTGCTTAACGCCACTTTAGATTTTCTCCGGTTTTAGTTGCCTTACTGACAGGCACATAACCTTCTGATGTATATTTCATAAACTTCTTATCTTTCTGTTGTTCAGCATTAGTAGCTTCTTCATGCTGTGGCGAAGGACCTGCCTGATATTCCTGCACCCTTGCCGTAGTAGGAACTTGTTGTTGTTGCGGTGCAGGTCTGGTATATCTCTGAGGTTCAGGCTGTGCAGACATTCTTTCCGGCTGAATTTGTGAATAAGCCGGTCGCGACTGAACTTCCTGTATCGGAGCTTTATATACCGCGGAAGGCTGATATGCAACCGCTGGAGGTTGAAACTGTGTCCCCTGATATGCAGCCTGTTGCTGGATTTCCTGAACTAAAGTACCGGCTTGAGGAGTAAAAATTTCGGCTTCAGTTTGGTGAGGAACAGGTGCAATGGCACGGCTGCCTTTGCTTTCCCTTACTTTATAAAGCACATAAGCCCCGACAGCAAGTATAAATGTGCTGATCGTGGCGACAAGTATAATAAGCGACAGAATAGGAATTAATTCCATAATATAACCTTTCTTATTTTGTTTTTTAATCCGGACTGGTACCGACTCTTTCTAGTTTGCCCCAATTCATTACAATTCCAAGAAATTCCTCACACGTGGCCATAGCTTTCGTTATATCAATCATTAAGACAAAGAAAAATCTATAAACCAGCACATAAGGAACCAAACGAATATCCTCTTTTTCAACAGCAACACAATAAAGTGCCGTCATTAAGTCAAGCATAGCCATTGCCGCCCACCAGAAAGACAATAGGTTTGACATTCCATAGAGCAAAGCAACTGTTATAAAAAATACATTCGCAAATATATTCATTGCCGGCCAAATCAGGGCTTCGTAGAACATCGACCATAACACCAGCGTATTGCCAAAATTGAGTGTAGGATTCAATAAATATTTTCTATGTTTTAAAATAGACTGAAGAATACCTCGAGTCCATCTGTACCTTTGTTTTAACAACTGAAGTAGTTTTTCGGGAGCCTCTGTATAAGAAATCGCACTCTGTTCATAATAAATCTTCCAGCCGGCAGCCATTATCTTAAGTGTTAAATCAGCATCTTCAGCAAATGTGTCACTAGCATACCAGCCAGCATCAATAATTGCTTTCTTTCTGAATATTCCAATAGGACCTGGAATAATATTTACAAGCTTGATTAAACTCTGCGCGCTTCTTTGCATGTTAAGACCTTCTACATATTCGAGCGCCTGAAGATCAGTCAGCATTTTCTTGCGGTTTAATACTTTTACATTTCCGGCAACAGCTCCAATCATTGGATCAACAAAATGTCTGATTCCATCTCTGATTGTATTTGGCGAAAGCTGAGAGTCACCGTCCATACAAAGTACAAAATCCGCAGTTGAATACTGAATACCTGCATTTAAAGCGTTGGATTTGCCCCCATTCGGTTTACTTATAAGCAATACGCGTACGTTCGAATATTTCCCCTCATGAATGCCTACCATTGTTTTTGCAAATTCTTTGGTTTCATCGGTAGAACCATCATTAACTACTATAATTTCATAATTTGGATAATCGAGTTCGAGCAATGATTTAATCGATCCTTTTACTACTTTACCTTCATTATAAACAGGAACAATAATAGAAACAAATGGATAGTAATCGCCTTTTTCTTCTACTGTATATTTCACTACATAAAAATAGGCCATAAAAAGAATTGAAAAATATCTAACCAGAAGAACAAAAAGAAATATAATGAGCGAGACAATCGAAGAGAATACAACCAGATTACTATATGAAAGAGTAGTCATCGGCAATGTAATAAATATAGTGATTAACATCACTAATGAAATAACCCCGGAATTAATAATAGCCTTTTTTAACTGTTTCTCTTTATCAATTTTAGGTTTCAGTTTTTCAAAATTTTCAAGAAGGATTTTCCCGCTTAATATGTTACTGTTAGTGGTCATTTTTTATTTCTTTCATAATGAATAGTTTTCTAAATTAGCACATAATATAACTGTAAATCAAAAAAAGTTCCTAAATCCTTAATTCAATTTGCAATTATAATGCCATACAAACTCTTGGAAATAGCCATAAAAATTGACTGCTGAATATTAAAAGTGTCCCTTTTTAAAACACTATAAGGGAGACTGTCTCAGAATTAAACAGTAACTATTTAACCAGGACAACTGTAAAATCAGTTTGCTCTCTTATACTCATCCATTAATGACTGCCAAAATAAATCGCCGATCTTTGTAGCACCTTCGTAAGTAAAGTGACTGTAATCCTTAAAAGCCAATGGCGGATTTGCATTCACAAAATTACTCATCGAGTTTTTACCGCCCATTGCTTCAAACATATTCCAGAAAGCTACCTTATTATTATCGGCGATTGTCTTCTGCGCCTTGATGAGCGCAAATACACTTGGATCAGTAACATACTTACTTCCCTGCTTAACGCTTTTATCGCCTACGCTTACAATCAAAATGCTTGTATTTGGGAATGACTGCTTGAAATAGCTGATAACCTTGTCCATCTTGTTGACATACCATGTATAATCACTAACCTCAGTAGTTAAAACATTAAGACCGAATTGCAGAATGATTAGCTTATAATTCATAATATCGTTGAAATCCTTAAGTACTGAAGACGAAATATCTACAATAGAACCGCCTGAATTTCCTCTTAACGGAAAATTATCAATATAAACACCGTTACCGTTTTCAAGACTTGCTCCAAAAAATACTGTCGTTCCACATGAAGAAAAATTCATCTGTAACGAAGTCGCATCAGTCGCCGAAGTTAAAAGCAGTTCTTTTACCTTCGCTCCCGAAACCGGAAGTTTGGCAGTTTGAGCAGAACCATTATTAAATGAATATTTTATAACTGCATTTGAAGCTGAGTTTGTATAAAATACCCTGACATTCTTAAACGATTTAAGTGTTTTAGAATAATTTGAAACCTCAAACTTAACCCAGCCGTTCTCTGCCGCCTGAAATGCACATCCGTTCATACCCATAGGCAGTTTATCAGGATTTTTTGTAAAAAGAGATGCGGATTTCCAGTTATCCGAAAAGGTGTGCCGCGTGGATTTGCGAAATTGAATATCATAAGAATTCATTGAGAGAAATCCAGCACCATTTCCACCGAATTTTTCTTGAAAAAACTGCCTTAAATCAGAGGAAATCAAGTCCCCTTCTATAATTGAATCGCCAAAATGTGCGATTCTTACCTTCTTTCCTTTTGTATCCTTAAGAGCTGAAAAAAAATATTTCATCTGGCTTAAATCACCTGTTAAAGAGACATTATTGAACTGAGTCAACGAACTATTAACCGAACCGCTGAATAAAGCATTGCTTTTTGTCAAAAAAGCTGTACTTCCGACAAAAATGAGAGCATAGACAGCAAGAATAAGAACGATTTTTATTTTAGTATTTTTTAGCATTTCATTTTCCTTTTTGGGTTATACAAATTTTGAATGTTATATTACCTAAATCCTGATAATTATTCAATTCTCAGAAGTTTTAAATTGGATAATCCTCTGTTTTTTTTATCTTATTTTTCAACATAAGTCTTCAGATGCTTCGTAAGCCGCTGTCTCCTTTTTATACGTCCTTTAACCTTATCAGTTCTAAGTGGGTGTACGACAAATTTCCCAAGCATCATAGCGGGTAAATAAAAGAAACTTTTAAGTCAGTCCTTAAATTTGATAGCGGGTTTCAGAATTGATAACGAGGTAAAAATAAGAATAAATCTTAGGAAACAGACTTGGCTGTTCCCCTAAGATTTAACAAATTAGAAGAGACTAATAATATTTTTTCTTTGAAACCAGCTGCCCATCCTTTCTTACAGTCAAACCGGTTCTTGATGTTTCCTCAACCTTAAAATTCATTACCAAATCCTGAAGTCTGTTTGTCAGACGGCTTAAGTCACCTGTGGCATTGGCAATCTGTGCCGTTCCAGTCGAAGTTTCCTGCGTAATTGTAGTAATTGCCTCAATATTCTTCGAAATTTCATCACTGGCCCTGAACTGTTCCTCAGCAGCTGTTGCGACCTGATCGATAATATCAGAAACCTTTTCAGTAGCGCTAATAATCTCCTGAAGCGAGTCGCCTGCTTTGTTTGCAAGTATTTTCCCATTCTCAACTTCATTTGTACCCTGGTTCATAGATTCAACCGCATCGGACGTATCTTTCTGAATCTGCTTTATCATTATAGCAATTTCTTTTGTAGCCTTAGTTGTGCGTTCGGCAAGCTTGCGAACTTCATCTGCAACAACAGCAAAACCTCTCCCCTGCTCTCCTGCTCTGGCTGCTTCAATCGCTGCATTAAGAGCCAGAAGGTTGGTCTGGTCGGCAATGTCGTCAATTACCTGTACAATTTCTCCGATTTGGTTGCTGCTGTTGCCAAGAGTTTCCACAGTTTTAGCTGAGCGGACAACAACGTCAGCAATCCTGTTCATTCCATCGATTGTCTGTACAATTACCTTCCCCCCCTCCTTTGCTTTATCTCCGGCTTCCTTGGCACTATCCGAAGCAACGGAAGTATTTTTAGATGTTTCAAGAATTGTTTTTGTCATCTCCTCAACAGCACCAGCAATTTCAGTCGCCTGAATATTTTGGTCACGCGCGCCGGCTGACATCTGCTCAGTACTCGAAGAAATTTGAGCGCTGGCGCTGGCAGTAGCTTCAACGGCATCCTTAACCTGGCTGATAAGATTACTTAAACCATTGATCATAAGTAAAAGCTGCCCTTTTAGTTTACCGATTTCATCATCAACCTGATGCTCTTCAATTGTTATTGTCAGATCACCTGCAGCAAGCCTGTCAATAACCTGAAGCAATTTAGTAACTTCTGTCTCAAGATATTTCTTACTTTTGACTATCTCCGCACCTGTTATCTTTTCCTGTATAACATTGGCTGAAATCTGAGCAAATGTTTTCATTGCATGCTCATCATCCTCGTCAAATACTTTATTTGCTGAATTCTTATCTGAGACATAAAGATTACCCAAAGAAACTGTCCCAAATAAAATCGGAACAGCAATAAGTGATTTCATCGGCGGATGCCCCAATGGAAAACCAACTGACTTAGGGTGTTTTTTCATATCATCGAGCCTGATGACTGTTTTAGTTTCATGGATATGGCCTAAAAGCCCCTTTCCTTCAGGATAATGACCGATGTGCCTAATCGCCTCACCTGTTATCCCAATCTGTAAAAATTTCTCAACCTTACGGTTCTTATCAAATATCGCAAGCGCAGCATATTGCGCTCCCGTTATTTTCTTTGCTCCTTCAAGAATAATTGACAGCGTCTTTTCAACATCTGTTTCATGAGCTGTTCTCTGTAATACTTCTATTAAAACATCAGAACTTTTGATTCTCGAATTAATCCTGCCGATCATTTTATTAAAAACTTTCCCTAAAAGACCGAACTCATCATTACTATTAAGTTCAACTTTAATATTCAGATCTCCCTGAATTACCTTTTGTGCGGCCGAGTTAATTATAGCTAAGTCCTTTAAGATTGCAAAAGAAAGTGCATATCCAAAACCAAGAGCTATTACAAGACCAGCAATGACTTCAAATGTACCATTTTCAGTCAGAACATAAGTCTTTAGAACCATTATTCCAACAA
The DNA here is from genome assembly GCA_037140715.1 of Ignavibacteria bacterium. Taxonomy (GTDB): domain Bacteria; phylum Bacteroidota; class Ignavibacteria; order Ignavibacteriales; family SURF-24; genus JAUZPB01. The sequence continues at coordinate 6,900 of JBAXDX010000038.1, read as the reverse complement.
ATAAGAACAAAATAGACAATACTATCTTTGTCCTTACAGAAAATACCTTTAAAAGCTCCATATTGTTCCTTTAAGTTATAATTTAGATTTTATATGATTAGTGACTATTATTACAAATATACGGTTCGATTAAGTTCCAGATCATAATGAAATATCATACGTTTATGCGATATTTAATGAATTAAATTTATCTGTAACAATTATACATTTATTTACTCATTTTTTCCATATTTACAACAAAGAATAATCGCGGTATCTTTGTCATTGTAACATCGATTAAATTTGAATATTATCCTCTTCGACCGGAGTAAGGTCATAAAGCGAGCTTAAACAAAGCTTAACCTTCTTTATCCAGTCAATACCATGGCAAGAAACTATTTTGCCGAAGTCCTGAATATCATGCTTCCTCAGCTTAAAATTCCAGTCACCAGTCTTATCATTCTGAAGAACGAGAATATGCCTTAATTCATGCTCAAGCAATATTGAGCGTGTATCCTTATCGAGCGCCGTCCATAGTTCACCCGAAATTTCAATTATATAATCAAACCCGCTAAAGAATTTTAATTCCTTGCCAGTCCTGACACATTTCGCAGCTACAGATTTAGAAATATTCGGTTCGACCGTTACATATTCAATCTTTGCCGGATGTACATCAATCTTTTCCCTGCTGATTATTTCATTTGCCATAAATTTCATATCATCACACAGGGAAAACTCCCTTTTTACTGGTACTTTCGGCTTTGTTGATTTATAATTATCTAAGAATTCATCAATTCCGTTGTTAAGGTTTTTAATATCCACTTTCTCTCCCATAAAATTTTCTTATATCTCTGAATAAATACTTTAGTTAGCAGTATTTTTTTTACTTCGTAAAAGTAACTTAAAATGTAGGATTAAAACAATAGGAAGTTAAATTTATCCCTGCATCTAAGTTAGAAAGTCATAAAAAAAAATCTCTATAACACAATTCAGTTCAGAAATCGCTTAAAGAAAGTTTTTTTTAACTGATTTATCTTTGAATGAGAAACTTTTATTCAATTTTTGAGCAAATTTTCGTGTAGGACAAATACCTACAAAAAAATCAGCATTTGTCCTACATACTTTGTATTTGCTAAGTATTATATTAAATACGAAGAATGAATTTATAAATCTCTGAAAAAGAAAGTTTTTTAACTGATTTATCTTTGAATGAGAAACTTTTATTCAATTTTTGAGCAAATTTTCGTGTAGGACAAATACCTACAAAAAAATCAGCATTTGTCCTACATACTTTGTATTTGCTAAGTATTATATTAAATACGAAGAATAAATTTATAAATCTCTGAACAGGAAATTTTGAATTCCTCCATGTAACAAAATTATAACATAATCAAAAGGAAAAAGTCATGACAGAAAATGAAAAAATCAAATTAGACATGTACGAATCCGTTCTTACATTGTTTGCCGAAAACAGCGATATTATTTCCCATGCCCGCGTACTGAGAAATCCTATTGCAAAACTTAAGAATATTATCGATGAGATTAGAAAAAAAGACCATCAGATTTCTTCTAAAACCTTTGAGATTACAATACAGACGGAAAAAATTAAAAATGATCTTATTTTTAATCTCGTTTCGGTTGCATCTGCCTTATTCCTTTTTGCAAGAAAAAATGGCAATATATTTCTCAAAGAAAAAACAAGAATTTCGCACAGTTATCTTGACAGAATACTTGATAGGGAATTAATTGGAACAGCTAATGTATTGATTACGCTTGCAGATCAGAACTTTTACAACCTGAAGAAGTTCAACATCAAAAGACAGACTCTTGCAACATTATCTGAACAGGTAGCTCTTTTTAAAAATTCACTCAATAATAAAATTGCAAGCCTTACCGCAACTTCCGAACTTACTCCGCTAAAAGATCTCTTTGATGAAGCCGACAGAGTCTTCAGCAAACATATCGATGTTCACATGGAAAACCTGATTTCAACCAATGAGGATTTTTATGATGACTACATCTGGACAAGGAATATTGAAAATCTTGATAAAAAAAGGCTTTAAGGGAGCTTGAAGAAGAATAAAGATAATATTTGCAAGGGCATAGTTAATTAGAAAATAACTGTGCTTTTGCAAATTATGATTAAGCCTGATTATATCTCGACAGTACGCCCTTCCTGCGCCAGAAATATTTCAAGATCATTTAACGGGTAATTTATTTTTTTATATTGAAGCGCCTGCGTGTACATTTTCATAAGCTTCAAGGTATCATTTTCCGGTTCATGATGCGACAGGTAAATTTTCCTGATATCCGCATCACTTGCCAGATCAATCCCTATTATCGCAGAACTGTGTCCCCAGTCAGCCTTGTGAATTGCTTCGGAAAATGAATATTGCGAATCAAAATATAAAACATCCGCCCCTTTGAAAAACTCGATATATTTCTGTATTAGACTGGTCGATAGGTTTATATATTCTGCATCAGTAGCATAAACAAATTTCTTCTGACCATTTGTAACACTGTAACCATAGGAATTTCCCGGGTGATATAGCTTTTGATTTTTAATGGTCAGATTCCCGATCGTTATTTCATAATCTTCTGTTAACTGAGTATAATCTCTTGAAGAAGCCATCTGATCTAATCTTACAGGAAAAAACCTGAGGTCCTGCTGAATTTCAAGACGCTCCTGCAACCCAGGATGCACACTATAGAAATGAAGCTTAAATTGCGGCATATAAGCTGGTACGAAGAAAGGTAGTCCGTGAATATGGTCCCAGTGTGTATGCGACAGAAATATATGAAATTCAGTTATTCCATTACTTTCCTGAAGTATAGAATTGCCCAGCTTCCTGAGACCTGATCCCATATCAAAGATTATTATCTTATCATCTGAACATAGCTCTACACACGTTGTATTGCCTCCTATTGCAAGCGGTTCAGATTCGGAAAATTTATTAATAATTAGATCTATCGTTTCAGAGGAAGATAAATCTTTGTACAACGAAGCCATCTTAAGAAGTCGCTGCATCTTCCCACGAACTTCTTCAACATCAAGCGGAGCCGGAATAGAACCCCTTACTCCCCAAAATTTTATTCTCATATCATGTATCCTCCCTTCTTATTTATCTTTATTAAACTTACTTATGCAATTTTGTACATCTAAGTTTATTTCCCTGTGATTTATCTCACACACATAAACTTATCTGCCACCATTCTGAAAGTTAAAAATAAAGACCTGTTATAGATTTTCATAACCATAATCGGTTAAGGAATGAGTAAGAATATAATTACAGGATAAAAATACCTTATTTTTTGAGCCGGCATTTTTTTTCTTCGGTAAGGGGTTGGTAATAATTATTGTTGTGGAGCTAAGGAGGATCGAACTCCTGACCTCTTCGTTGCGAACGAAGCGCTCTCCCAGCTGAGCTATAGCCCCAAAATATTTATTGTCAATTTTTCAAAAACTAATCTTTTCTGTAGAATTTCTTCCTGAACCAAATCTTCAAAAACTTACAAGGCAATTTATAGTATTCCTTACAAAACCTCAAATCCTTAGCTGAAAAAAGGGTATACCACAAATTTTTATTTAAAAGGAAAATTTATGGTACACCCTTAAATATATTATTTTTTCAGCTTTATTCTACGGCTTACCTTCATCCATTGAACGCTGTTATTTCCTATTACAACTAAAAATCAGCAAATTCCTTGTTTAAGCCGTTCTTTCAGGCTGGTATATCTTTTATTTGATCTATTATTTCGGACAGCCGCGGATATCATTTTTTCCGTACCGACAAGTATTACCATCTTTTTCCCACGCGTTATTGCCGTATACAACAGATTCCTCTGCAACATTCTGTAATGTTCCTGTAAAACAGGTATAATTACGACAGAATATTCACTCCCCTGTGCCTTGTGTACCGAAATTGCATAAGCCAATATTAGTTCCTCAAGCTCAATATATTCATATTTAACAAAACGCCCTTCAAAGTTAACATTTATGATTTTCTTCTTAAAATCGATTGAATTAATTAACCCTATATCCCCGTTATATATATCTTTTTGGTAATTATTCTTGTTCTGCATTACCTTATCGCCTGACTTAAAGACTTTTTCGCCAAACTTAATTTCTTCTTCTGAAGGATTTAATAGTGTTTGAAGTTCAATATTAAGATTTGCAACACCGTTTATGCCTTTATGCATTGGAGAAAGAACCTGAACATCCTTTAACGGGTCAATTTTAAGTTCATCGGGCATGGTCTTTCCGCATAGTGTCAGGATAGCCGCAAGCGCCTTTTCCGGTTCGCTTATGTTAAGAAAATGAAAATCTTCGTTATTCTCCTCATAAAGCTTTGGCATTTCTCCCTTGTTAATGCTGTGAGAATTCAGAACTATAAGACTACCCTTTGACTGACGAAATATCTCGTCTAAATGTATAGTAGGGATTGCTTCAGACTCAATAATATCTCTTAAAATATTGCCTGGACCAATTGACGGCAACTGGTCGGCATCACCTACAAGTATTAAGCTACATTTTTCCGGAAGAGCTATAAGCAAACTCTTAAAAAGAGCTGTGTCAATCATCGAACACTCATCAACGATTATATAATCGGCATCTAAAAGATTATCCTCATTCTTTCCAAAGCATCTTTCCGTGGGGCTATATTCGAGCAGACGATGAATCGTTTTTGCCTCATTTCCTGTTGTTTCAGTAATTCTTTTAGCGGCTCTTCCAGTTGGAGCAGCAAGCAGGAATTTCTTCTTAAAACGCTTTAATACCCTGAGAATTGAGTTAATAATCGTAGTCTTCCCTGTACCTGGTCCACCCGTTATAACTGATATTTTATTATCCAGAGCTGAAAGAACAGCTTTTTTTTGCATCTCAGCCAATGAAATTTGAATCTCTTTCTCTATCCAGCAAAGCAACTTCTCCTGATTTAGCTTCTTAAGGTCTGTAGATTCAGCTTTAAGTCCGATAAGTTTTTCACTAATATAAACTTCAGCAAAATAGAGTTCTGAAAGGAATACTCCATTAAATGGTTCAATTGCAGACGAACTGCTAAGTTCTTCCTCAATCAATATTTCTGTTCTTAACATATTATGCAACGAATCAGCAACTATATCGTAATTTGTATTAAGACTTTTCGCGCTTTCATGAATCAAAGCCTCTTTCGGATAGAACGTATGACCGTCATCCGCGAGTTTTTTTAGCAGATAAACTATACCAGCTTCTATTCTAATATTTGATAACTCTGTAAAACCAATCTTAAAGGCTATTATATCAGCATTACCAAAGCCAACTTCAGGAAAATCATTCAATATCCGGTACGGATTATCTTTGATGAGCGCTTCAGTTCCCTTCCCATATAAACTAAATATCCTGATTGCAAGCGTGGAAGCAATGCCAGCACTCTGCAAAAAAAGAATAGCACGCCTAAATTCTCTCTGATTATCCCATTCGCTTTTTATCATCTGAATTTTATCATTTGAAATACGCGTTATTTCACTTAATCGTTCAATATTGGAATCAAGGATTGCTATCGTTTCGCTACCAAAACTGTTAACTATTTTTTTAGCCAGCTTTGGTTTTATGGCTTCGAAAAGCCCGGAGGAAAGATACTGTATAATATCTTCAAGTGAGTCGGGATTAATAAATTCAAAAGATTCAACCATGAACTGACTTCCGAATTTTTCATGCTCCTTCCAGTAACCTCTTACTTTCAGGGATTCACCCTTATTTAGCGATGGAAAATTTCCGAGAATAGATATGTTCTTATCAAGCGAAGTTTTAAGTTTTGCTATTGTATAGTGGTTTAAGGGATTAAAAAATGTAATACCTGTTATCTTACCCTCAAGTTCTTCAGTCATAGCCGGTTAGAATTATTATGTTTTTGGAAATTTGAATATAACAAACGCATTAAAAATCCCTTGCAATATAACCAAAATTCCTGAAGACCAGATAAAAGAACAGAAGAATATTTAAAAAGAAGCAGAAATAATATTTAGATATGAACCAGTATTCCAATTTATTCTAAAACTTATGAACGTCCTTATCAATTACTTCCTTTGAAAATGACATTGCAATCTCTATCCCGTTTTTTGTATATCGATACTGTACCTTTAAACCGCAGGATGCAACCCAGTAACCTTTTTTGTTAAACTGAAGAGCATCTATCAGGTTATAGAGTTTAAACATAACATCTTCCTCATTTGGAATGCGTTTTTCTCCGTTTATATTCCATTCCCAGTTCAACGCCTGATAAATAGGAGTTACTTTTTCAAGGAAAGTCTCCACCTTGCTACGCAGTACATCTTTAATCCGTTCAAATGTCTGGTTATCATCCATAGTCAGTATTTTCCCGTTTTAGTAATAAATTTCCGAACATCTTCGCATATTTATAGTCTGTGAAACTACGAAATAAAATATAATTATCAATTCGGTCAGTAGTTTATTTTCTCTCTTTTCAAGACTTTTAATAGATTTTGGTACCTGGTCCGGATATTACCCTGTCCGGTTGCCTCATAAATAAATGTAACTTTGGAGTATATTCGTTGACTCATAATAAAATGTAACTTTAATGATCAATAAAACACTGGAAACCTGAATGGCTAAAACTAAACTTTAGCCATTGCCTCCTTGCCTATATTAGTGAGACAAAAAATACAGATAAATAAGGTAACTACTCAGCATAATTAAAGAAATGTTATAAAATAATTGTTATAGCAAAGTAGAAATGTCACTTTAAATATACTAATTATTAGTTCAAATATTGCATGAGGGTAAGGGTGTTAAAATGGAAGAAATAAATTAAAGGCATAATTATACTTCCCGATGTTCATTGTTCTGATATGCCTCATCTGGATTCTTCAATAAGTTCTCTAAATATTCAGGCGGGCATCCCCGATACTCCCAAAGACGATGGA
>JBAXDX010000037.1:0-25908 GCA_037140715.1 Ignavibacteria bacterium | reverse complement strand
TTCTAAAAGCGTATGTAACAATACAAAATAATGGTCAAACATAATTATTATTTGAAATATTTGCAATAATCTTTCTTTCTTAATGTATAATATGCCTGAAAAGTGTTAATTTTATTGCATCCAAATTTACGGCAAGCCGCTAACTAACTTACAGAAGGGAAAAACATCATCCAGTGAAACAGATAAAAAGCATAGTTTTCGATCTCGATGGAACTCTTATTAGTTCCGCTCCAACAATTTATAAATGTATGCTCAGAACTTTCAGGGAATTCGACATAGCTGTTGAAATTCCGGAGCAGGAGTTTAATCAGAAGATAGGTTACCACTTTAAGGATATATTCGAAGACTTTAAAATCGAGGTACCTGATCTCGAAAGTTTTATCAATACATACAAACAATTGTATTTCGAATTTATCGATGAATCACACCTATATCCGAATGTAGAAAAAACCCTCTTAAAACTTGCTGACAGCGGACTGAGCATCTCGCTTCTGACCACAAAAGCGCAGGACCAGGCGGAAGATATCCTGAAACATTTTAATCTGACCAGATATTTTAACTTAATCGTTGGACGCCGACCCGGCCATAAAATAAAGCCCGCACCTGACGCATTGCACTATATTTGCAATGAGTTAATCATACCGGCTGAAAATACGATTATGGTCGGCGACAGCGAACTTGATATTCAGTGCGGCAAAAATACCGGAACTAAAACATGTGCCGTTACATTCGGCTACAGGACAAAGCCACTACTGCAACTTGAAGAACCGGATTATATTATTGATAATATTGCCGAATTAATCGGTATCGCCGGATGCTGACAAAAAAAAGATAGTGCTTTACGAACATCCCTGCATTTATAAATTTATGACGATAAATAAGGAGAAGAATAAATGACAATTCAGATATATGAGGGAATAAATGAGTTAAGCCGTGCGGCGGCTGACCTGTTTGCCAATATCGCTTTAAGCTCGGTTCAGAAGAATGGATATTTTATTGTCTCTCTTTCAGGCGGTAGCACACCGATGGAGACATACAAAATACTGGCTGAAAATACCTATAAGCAAAAAATCCCATGGGATAAGGTATATATGTTCTGGGGAGATGAACGCTGTGTTCCGTTTGAAAGCGAAATGAACAATGCCCGAATGACATATAATGCCCTGCTTAAGCATGTGCCGGTTCCGGAGGAAAATGTATTCCGCGTTCAGACAAATCTGCCACCTGAAGAAGCAGCGAAAGATTATGAGTCTCAGCTACGCCGGTTTTTCAGTAATCATCAGCCATTTTTTGATCTCGTGTTGCTCGGTCTCGGAAAGGACGGGCATACCGCTTCGCTCTTCCCGTTTACGCCTGCATTAAATGAGACGGACAACCGGGTTAAGGAAGTTTATATAAAAGAAGCCAGCTCGTGGAGAATAACTCTTACTTTACCCGTTATTAACCGCGCCTCAAATATAGCGTTTCTTGTAAGCGGACATGAGAAATCGAAGATATTTAACGAAGTAACACGCGGAGCTTACGAACCCGCACGGCTCCCGGCTCAGTTAGTTAAGCCTGAACAGGGAATGCTTTACTGGCTTATTGATAAGATGGTTGAGAACGCCGGAGCGTACGACAAATTCCCATATTAAACAGGGAATTTTCGCGCGACCTCTTATTCATCCCTTCTCTCTAAGCAATCAATAATCTAATCGGAAATGTACTTCTAACACCGGGGACATTCAATAACTGCCTGCAGGACTGTAATGAAACATAGCTGACTCACATTAAGTAGCATCCCTTCTACAATGACATTTTTTATCTTTTCAAAGTGATATTTTGCTGTCGCGATATGATATTTTTCTCGCGCGGTATGATATTTCTCTGTCATGATATGATATTTCTATGTCATGATATGACATTTTGCTTACGCGGTATGATATTTTGTTATCGCGGTATGACATTCTTTTGTTACAATATGATATTTTTCTGTTACAATATGATATTTTTCTATCGCAGTATGATATTTTTCTTGCGCGCTATGATGTTTTTTTATTACGGTATGATATTTTATTCGCGCGATATGACATTCATCCATTGCAAAACTATAATTTGGAGAAGAAAAATGTAATTCTGCGCCATTTTTGCATAATTAATGCGCATCAATTCAATAGTACAGGTGATTTTTATTACGCAGGAGGCTGTAAAAATATCTCAAACTGACGGCATTGCCCGCGAAGGAGCGTTCGACAGATTCCTATTTTAGAGGGAAATTTGTCGAACGCCTGGTAATTGAATACGCCTGAAGCTGATGTTTAGGGAAATTACTTTTTATATCCCACTACCGTAATGCTAAAGATTCCCCTGTTATTGCTGTGAAATGTCAGAGCATCGGCTTCGCTTATGAATTTCTTCAGAGTTTCCAATGGAAGAATGATAGCCTTTGTCTTTTTAATTTCGATTTTGGAAAATCCCGCTTTCTCTATTCCGCTAATATAATCCTCCTGCTGAAGCGCGCCCGCAATACATCCTGCGTACATAGCAACAGATTCTTTCAGGCTTTCGGGCAGTTCGCCTTTTAGAACAATGTCAGATATGCAGAAATGTCCGCCCGGTTTTAATACGCGGGACATTTCAGCAAAGGCTTTTGCTTTATCCGGCACAAGATTCAATACGCAATTGCTTATGATTACATCAGCACTGTCATCTGGCAGAGGCAGGCTTTCAATCTCGCCAAGTAAAAACTCAACGTTTTTATAACCGGACTTTTCTTTATTTCTTTCAGCCTTAGCTGTCATTTCGGGAGTCATATCAACGCCAAAAACTTTGCCCGTATCGCCAAGAATTCCGCGGACTACAAAGACATCGTTGCCCGCGCCCGAACCGAGATCAACAACTGTGTCGCCCTGTTTTATACCGGCATATTCAGTCGGCACGCCACAGCCGAGACTTAAATCCGCATCGGCAACGTAGCCATTAATGTTTTTGTATTCATCACTCATTATTGTATAATTAACATCTTCAGGCGCGCCACAACAGCAGGAAACTTCGCTTACCGGCACGGGACTGCATCCGCATGATGAATTTAGAGTATCGGAAGCTGTCGCAAGCTTCGCATATTTTTCCTTTACCATTTCTCTGATTTCTTTTTCTGTGTTCATTTTTATCTCCATTATAATTATTAAATATTTATTTCCCCAGATTCCGCATAGTATTTTCTCTTTAACCATAAAGACACATTAACCAAACCGATAAGAGCAGGCACCTCTACAAGCGGACCAATAACAGCGGCAAAAGCCTCGCCTGAATTAATCCCGAATACCGCCACCGCCACGGCAATGGCAAGTTCGAAATTATTGCTTGCCGCAGTAAACGACAGAGTTGCAGTTTTTGCATAACCCGCTTTAGCTTTCCATCCCAAAAAGAATGAAACAAAAAACATTATTACAAAATATATCAGCAACGGCAGGGCTATCCTTAACACATCAAACGGAAGCTTTACAATATACCCGCCTTTAAAAGAGAACATGACGAAAATTGTAAAGAGCAACGCGATGAGCGTAACCGGACTAATTTTCGGTATAAATCTTTCTTCGTACCAGGCTTTTCCTTTGGCTTTCAGCAGAACAAGTCTTGTAATCATGCCCGCGAGGAATGGAACACCGAGGTATATCATAACGCTCTGCGCTATCTGTGAAATTGTAATATTAACGGCAAAGGTTTTCAGACCAATTGCATCTGGTACCACGGTCAGGAAGATATAAGCATAAACCGAAAAGAAAAGTACCTGAAAGATAGAACTAAAAGCCACAAGTCCGGCGGCGTATTCGGTATCTCCTTTGGCAAGGTCATTCCAGACAATAACCATCGCAATGCAGCGGGCGAGTCCGATAATAATAAGTCCGGTCATATATTCAGGATAACCGCGCAGAAAAATCAGGGCAAGAAGAAACATTAGCGCAGGCCCGATAACCCAGTTTTGGATAAGGGAGAGCAACAATATCTTATAATCCCTAAAGACATCGCCAAGCTCTTCATACTTAACCTTTGCAAGCGGAGGATACATCATGAGTATAAGTCCGGCTGCAATCGGGATATTTGTTGTGCCTGACTGGAACTGATTCCAGAAGCCGGCAATCGCGGGATTGAAGTACCCCGCGAGAACTCCGAGCAGCATAACGAGAAATATCCAGAACGTCAGGTATCGGTCTAAAAATGAAAGCTTTTTAGTAATGTTTTCCATGTTTTTTTTTCCTGCAATTACTTATTGTTCATGATTTCCGTTTCAAAAAACCTTTTGAATCCCGCGCCAATCTCATCCCGAACGCGTCTGAATTCCGAGAGGATTTCCTCATCCGTACCTGTTGCATCAGCCGGGTCGTCAAAACCGATGTGAAGCCTGCGTCCTACTTCCCCGATAAATACAGGGCAGGTTTCCTTTGCATTACCGCAGACAGTTATCACATAATCAAAGCCTTTATCGAGAAATTCATCCACGCTCTTTGGATAATGCTTCTCCATATCGAAACCAAGTTCGTTCATCACCTTTACGGCATTCGGGTTAACTCTTTCAGCGGGATTAGTTCCGGCAGAATAAACTTCAAGTTCATTTGAGAATGACCGGAGCAGGCTTTCCGCCATCTGACTGCGGCATGAATTGCCGGTGCAGAGAATAAGTATTCTTTTTTTCATATTACCTTCATTTTATTATTTCGTCTTACAGCTAATTATCTTATGATTTGTTCTATTTACAGCAAAGCTTTACCCTGTCAATATCGGTAATCATCCTGCCATCGTTCTGTACTATCTCATCGTGGGTAAGCTCATAATTAAGGAGTGTGATAAGCGACAGGATAACAGGCTCGCGGGTAAGTGTGTTCATACTATAATTGACCCATTTACCGCTTTTTTCTTCGATAATGAAACCGGTATCCTTTAGAATGCTTAAATGTTTTGAGACAGTAGAAGGTGCAAGCTTCAGTACCGCCGTTATTTCACAGACGCAGAGAGTCTTGTTAAGAAGCATCTTAAGAATGCGCAGACGGTTTGTATCCGAGAGCGCCTGGAATATTTTAGCTTTTTTGTTTAACATTATTACGTTTCGTTGTTAATCGAAATATAAAGGCATTCCATTCAATATGCAAATTATTTTTCAGAAGCGATAGTTCGGATGAATTTCACGTAACATGAGTTAAGTATATCTGTGGGAACCTTTACCCGTGAGCTACCAATTAAAACAGAGAAACTATATATCATTTTTTTTATAAAAAAAAGCGGTTCTTTGTTTATAAAATTGTTATAATAAGCCCTGTATTTTTTTTATTGTTGTTGCTTTATCATTTCCCGCCCGTGCGCTTAATTATTGGGATGTTATAAATTTATAATTTGGACTATTGACTATGCAGACTGGAAATATTCTCATTGTAGAGGATGAAAAACAGGTGGCGGTTATATTGCAAAGAAGGCTTGCTCAGTATGGTTATACTATTGTTGGTTTGACTGACACAGGTGAAGATGCAATCGTAATGGCTAAAAAGACTAATCCCGATTTAATATTAATGGATATCAATCTTCGGGGGAAGCTTGACGGTGTACAGGCTGTTGAGGAAATATTGAAGTCGGGAAATGTTCCTATCATTTATCTTACTGCTCTTGCAGATAAAGAGATAATTGATCGTGCCAGCCATACCAATCCTTCCTGTTATTTACTCAAACCGGTTGACGAAAGAGCGCTTTATACTAATGTCATTATCGCGCTTAATAATTTTCGGTATGAAAAGAAAATGAAAGAAAACGAGGATATTTACAACGCGCTTGTGAATAATTCCCTTGATTGTATCTACAGCATCGATTTTATCGGCAGGATACTTACAGCTAATAAAGCTATGTCAGATTTGTTTGGTTACCATGTCGATGGTATGATCGGGCTGAACATAGCAGATATTTTTGCCGGCAACACGACAGAGAATATTAAGAAGGATATCGAACTTTTTAGTAAAAATGAGCTTAAAAACAGTGGCGGGGTTTTTGAAATTAAAACCAGAACCGGGAATTATATACATATTGAAGCAAGAAATTTTTTGATATGTAAAGACGGACAGCCTTATGCTATTTATGGTATCGCCCGCGATATTACCGAAAGAAATGTAGCTATGAATGAGCTGAACCAAAGAAATGAAAAGCTAAGAAAACTTTCGCGCGCAGTTGAACAAAGCCCTGTCTCAATTGTTATTACAAATATTGATGGTAATATAGAATACGTAAATCCTAAGTTTACCGAAGTTAGCGGCTATACGAGTGAAGAGGCTGCCGGCAACAATCCGCGCATTCTTAAATCAGGCGAAATGGCCCAGTCTGAATATCAGAACCTCTGGAGTATAATAAGTTCCGGAGGTGAATGGAAAGGCGAATTTCACAATAGAAGGAAGAACGGAGAACTTTACTGGGAGTCGGCATCTATTTCACCAATTAAGGATAATGAAGGCAGGATTACTCATTACCTTGGTGTAAAGGAAGATACTACGAACAGGAAAATGATTGAGAATGCTTTAATCGAAAGCGAAGACCGGTACAGAAGACTTGTAGAACTGTCGCTTGATACAATGGTTATTTATTGTGAAGGAATAATCGTTTTTGTAAACGAAGCTGCCGTAAATATGTTGAAATCTAAAAATAAAGAGGATATTTTAGGTAAGCCAATCATGAGCTTTGTTCATCCCGAGTTCCATGGGGCGGTACAGCAGAGAAAGAAATCAATACTTGAAGAGCAAAAAACATCTCCCTTTGTCGAAGAAAAATTTATTGACCTTGAAGGAAAAGTGATGGAAGTGGAAGTCGGAGCTCTTCCTACGACTTATAAAGGCAAGCCGGCCGTTCAGGTTATAGTAAGGAACATAGAGGAGAGAAAGAAAGCCGAGCGGCAGATAATGCTTAGCGAAGAGAGGTTCCGGACGGTTTTCGAAAATGCACCGATAGGGATTACAATTTCTGTAAATGATAAAATCCTTCAGGTCAATCCGGTTGCTGTAAAAATGTTTGGTTTTGATTCTGCCGATGAACTTGCCGGAACATCTGAGAAAGAGCTTGCTACTCTTGGTTTTATCGATGCAATGATTACAAAAATGGAGCAACAGGATGGCAGTAAAATGATTGAAAGCGGCATTGATACATACGGCAGGAGGAAAGATGGTTCGGTTTTCCCTGTGCATGTAGCAATAGCCTTCCTGACGCTGACCGAAGGAACGGCAATAATGGCGCTTATAAACGATACAACCGAGATGAAGAACAGGGAAGAACAGATTAATAATTCGCTGAAGGAAAAAGAAACTCTCTTAAAGGAAATACACCACAGGGTAAAGAATAATTTGCAGGTCATATCAAGTTTGCTCAGCCTGCAGTCTGAATATGTTAAGGATGAAACTGCGCTTGCTCTCTTTACAGACAGCCGTAACCGCGTAAAATCAATGGCTCTCATTCATGAAAGGCTGTATCAGTCCCACGATCTTTCAAAGATAGATTTTGGAGAATATATAAGGGAGCTTTCCGGCTTCCTTTCGAGGTCGTATATAATTGAGTCTAATAATGTGCAGATAAATATTATCTGCGAAGATGTTTATCTGACCATTGACAGCGCCATTCCATGCGGACTGATATTAAACGAACTTATATCAAATGCGCTTAAGTATGCTTTTCCATCGCGAAGGAATGGTAATATCAGCGTGATATTTAAGGAGCATCCTAAGGATAATGATTATCTGCTCACTATTAAAGATGATGGAATTGGATTCCCCGAAGGACTTGATTTCACCGAGACTGCCACTCTCGGGCTTCAGCTTGTTAATAATCTTGTAGATCAACTTTGCGGAACGATTACTCTGAGCTGGGAAGAGGGGACTGTCTTTACTATAAAATTCCCCGCAGGGAAAGGATGAAACTTCCGACTGAGAAATAATAGATATAAAAGATAGTTGATGACGAAGCCAAAGATACTGATTGTAGAAGACGAGATAATCATTGCGATGGACCTGAAGCATAGAATTATTTCCTTAGGTTACGAGGTGATAGCTGTACTGGCTTCAGTTAAGGATTGTATCAGGAAATTAAAGACCGAAAAACCGGACTTAATTCTTATGGATATTATCCTCAAAGGGGAGCTTGACGGCATCGAAGTTTCCCATATTATTAAATTAAGATATAATATCCCGATAATTTATCTTACCGCTCACACCGATGCAAAGACAATCGAAAGGGCAAAGATAACCCAGCCTTATGGCTATATACTCAAGCCTTATGACCTGAAAGACCTGCAGGCGGCAATCGAAATCGCGCTCTATCGCCATTCGATGGAAACCAAACTGGCAGATAGTGAAATAAAGTATAAGACTCTCGTACAGGCCGCCACAGATGCCGTGCTTATACTCGATGAAGACGGACAGATAATCTCATATAACCCTAAGCTCTCACAAATGTTTGATTATGCCGAAGATGAGCTTTCTTTCGTCAATATAAAAAAGTTGCTACCCAGTGTTTTTATCAATCACATGGTTGAGGGAATAAAGAAATTCCTGAGTGTCGGCAAGTATATTACCGGTGATATACTGGAGCTAAACGCCAGGGCAAAAAATGGACTGTCTTTCCCTGTCGAAATTTCTTTCTCGCAGTGGAAAGGAGATGGTAATAAACTTTTTTCTACTCTTATTATCCGCGATATTACTAAAAGAAAGGAATCCGAGGAAGCTCTTCAGAAGGCTCATACCGAAATGGAAGTAAGAGTGGAGGAACGAACTATTGAGATTAAGGCTCTTACTGACCAGTCCCCATTCCCAATCTGTGTCTATAATACGGAAGGTTTCCCTATTTATATAAATATCGCATGGCAAAAATTGTGGGGACAGAACCCGGAGTACCTTGTAAAGGAAAAATATAATGTACTGACAGATCCTCACCTGGAGCATTATGGCTTTTCAGGCAGACTCAGGGAGGTATTTAATACGGGCGGAAGTTTTAAGACCAGACCATTATATTATGACCCTGTTGATTTCCCTGAGTTCAGGCATACTGATGGAAAGCTTTTTATCTTTAATTTTTATGCCCTGCTGAACGAACGGGAAAAAGTCTTCCAGGTAGTTAGTTTTATAGAGGATATTACCGAGAGGGTGAAGGCTGAAGAAGTAAACCTCGAACTACAGTCACGTAAACAGCGTTCTGCCGCAATGCTTGATATGCTTGAGGAGGAACGCTACCGCATATCGCGCGACTTACATGACAGTATTGGACAGATGCTCTCGGCAATTAAGTTTAATATCGAGGTCTTTGAAAAATCCAGCGGCATTGAAAGTAAACAGATAGATGAGGCAAAGCGTATAATAATGGTTGCGGGTAAGGAACTGAAGAGTATTATTCGCTCGCTCCATCCGGTAATAATAGATAATTATGGAATGTTTGCTGCCCTCGAAATGCTGGTAAAAGAATTTGAAGAGTCAAGCCGGATTAAATTGAGTTTTGAAGTCTCGAAGCTTGACGAAAGACTGGATAAAAAGATTGAACTGAATGTTTTTCGCATAGTTCAGGAAGCTCTAAATAATATTGTAAAGCACTCAGCTTCCGATTCGGCAAGCCTCCGGCTCTTTATTGACTCAGGACAGATATCTATTATTATCAAAGATAATGGAAAAGGTTTTGAAATAAGCAATTTTGAAGATGTAATATTTGGAAACCAGTCTTTTGGTCTTATCAATATGAAAGAACGTACTGAAATGCTCGGAGGCAGTTTCCTGATAAGCTCTGCCACCGGAAAGGGTACTGAGATAAATATTGAAATACCATTATGTATCATTAACGGTATTCAGTCAGAGTCCTGAATATCCGCAAATTTCTTAATCATACTCTTAATCTCATTAAATTGGACACAGCAATTTATATGGAAAAAATAAAAATCGTCCTTTGCGATGATCATGCTATGTTGCGCGCCGGTCTGAAACTGGCGCTTCAGACTGAATCAGGCTTTGAAATAATTGGCGAGGCGGATAACGGAGACGATGCTGTTAAGCAGGCTGTAGCGCTTAAACCCGATGTTATCATAATGGATATCAACATGCCCAAAATTAACGGCATCGAAGCATCCAGGATTATTAAGAAGGAGATAAGTTCTGTTAAGATTCTGATGCTTACAATGCACGAGGAGGAGAATTATATAAAAGATGCTCTGTCAGCGGGTATCGATGGCTATATGTTAAAAATGTCCGATATGAAGGAATTCCTGAAAGCCGTTAGGATCGTGGCTGGTGGCAATAAATATTTCCATGAGAATGTTGTGAAGATGCTTTCTGATTCTGTGCTGGTTGCACATGATAAGCCGGCTACTGATGAAATAAGAAGAATACCTCTTACAAAAAGAGAAAAGGAAATTATGATGCTTATCGCCGGGGGGAATACAAGTCAGGAAATAGCCGAGAAGCTTTTTATTAGTTATTTTACCGTAGGTAAGCACAGGAAAAATATAATCCGTAAACTTGAACTTAAGAATACAGCCGAATTAATAAAATATGCTCTTCAGGAGAAAATGTAAAGAATAAACAGAGCTACATCCATATCAGTTTTCCTTTCGTTTATACTCTGTAAGCCTCATCGTAATCTGAACCATATCATTTCTTGCGGGTGTAGGGAGTGTAAATGATTTATTGTACAGGATAAGTAAAGAAATCCGAATGGGAGAAATGCATTATCCGGTTGTAAGGCAAAATAATTTTGTAACAAAAAAGCCCGGGCAACACAGATTTTCAGGCAATCCTGGCATAACTGAGGTTCTCTTTATGATATGTAAGAAGTGTGTCTTTAATGATTTTATTCTGTGGAAGCACCAGCTTTGGGTCGTTGTCGATTAAATCAAACGCGGCTTTCTTTGCTTCAACGATTAATTCGGTATCTTTTATGATGTCAGCATACTTTAATTCAGGAAATCCGCTCTGTTTTGTTCCAAAAATATCGCCTGGCCCGCGCAACTTTAGATCAATCTCTGATATATCAAATCCGCTTGTGTGCCTTACCATTGCGTTGAGTCTTGTAACCGTTTTATTTTTCTCAAGCTGTTCCGCTGATAAGTACTCTGAGTTTATTCTTACATCATTACTCTTGTTGATATAACTATCGTTAGTAACAAGAATACAGTAAGCCTGTGCATTGCCGCGCCCTACCCGGCCTCTTAACTGATGAAGCTGCGACAAACCAAAACGGTGAGCATCGTTAATTACAATGATATTTGCATCAGGAATGTCTATTCCCACTTCGATTACGGTAGTAGCTACAAGCGCATCATACTTCTTGGCGGCAAACCCCTTCATTGTCTCTTCCTTTTCCTGCCATGACATCTGTCCGTGCACCATTCCAACATTAAGTTCGCTTAAAGATGTTGACTTAATATCAGCATAATATGTCTCGGCGGCTTTCAAATCAAGTTTTTCGCTCTCTTTTACGAGCGGATAAATGATAAAAGTCTGATATCCTTCCTTATGTTTGTCAATTATGAACTTATAAATCTGCTGAAGTTTGCTTTCGCCTCTCAGATACGTCTTAATTGTCTTTCTGTTCTTCGGCATCTCGCTAATAGTTGAAACATCGAGGTCGCCGTAAACAGTCATTGTCAGTGTGCGCGGTATTGGCGTTGCCGTCATTACAAGAACATCGGGCGAATGCCCCTTGGTTATAAGGCGCGAGCGCTGAATAACTCCGAAGCGGTGCTGTTCATCTATTACAACAAGTCCAAGATTGTTAAACGCAACAGTTTTTTCAAACAAGGCATGGGTACCGATGATAATATCGCTTTTATTAAGCTCGATGTCCTTTAGATTACTTTTCTTCTGAGATTTTTTCTGCCCGCCAATCAAAAGACTTACATTTATATCAAAATCTTCAAGCATTCGCATGAAATTTTTATAGTGCTGATCTGCCAGTATTTCCGTAGGAGCCATAAAAGCCGACTGATACCCGTTATCCTTTGCGATCAGCATGGCAATCAGAGCAACAATTGTTTTACCGCTACCTACATCTCCCTGTAGCAGGCGGTTCATAGGCTTTTTCTGCTCCATGTCTTTTCTTATTTCACTTAATACATTAAGCTGCGCTCTGGTAAGTTCAAACGGAAGCGATTTAAGAAAGTCAGCGATAAGCTTTGTATGAATTTTCATCGCGCAACCCGGTAGCTTCTCATGCAGGTTGTGTTTTTTTAAGGCTACAAGTATTTCAAGATAAAACAGCTCTTCATACTTAAATCTTTTTAACGCATCGTCAAGCTTCTGCTTACTTTCAGGGAAGTGTATATTTCTGATGGACTCTATTATTCCCATTAATTTGTGTTCTTCAAGCAATTCATCTTTCAGAGTTTCACTCATGTGGGAAGAATAAAGTTCAACAGCATTACTTACTATCTTTCTCAGACTCATATCCCCGATATTAGTCGAGCGCAATTCCTTAGACACCCTGTAGAAAGGAATAATTTTACCGGTATTCAGGAAGTGCTGAGTTTCATCCTCGGTTATCTTATCAAAGTCAGGATGAGTAAACTGTATATGCCCGTATTTAGTCATAACAGGCCTGCCCGAGATAGCATAATGCTCTCCTTCGCGAAATGAATCCTTGAAATATTTAGCGCCATGAAACCATACGCACTCAAAGAAACCTGCGGAGTCCTTCAGGTGAATCTTAACAACCTCCTTCTGTCCGTAACTGATAATTTCCTTATCGGCAATTTTGCCAATAATCGTAAATTCCCCGTCAAAGCCGTTAACAAGGCAGTCATGGACTTTCGTTACATTAGCAATAGTTGAGCGGTCGAGATATTTAGTCGGAAAGTAAAATAACAGATGTCTGATTGAAGTGATACCAATCTTAGCAAAAGATTCTGCTCTTCTTGGTCCAACTGATTTGATGAACTTTACTGACTGTTCGAGTATTTTATCGTTGTTATTTATCATTTTGTCAAAGATAAGTTATAGAGAAAGAAATATCAACACTTCGGGCTTAATCATACGAACATAACATAGTGGGAACTTCCTTTTTTGCTCTATGGACTCTTCTGCTTATCCTGCCCGGCTATGGTAGAATGCGTGTAATGTCGAAGATAAGCGAAGTATTGTGAAGAATCGGTAATTGATACAGGGAAGAGAATTCTGAGAAAAGGCGGAGGAAGAAAAATCATACAGGGAAAGGAACTTCTGAAAGAATTGGAATCGTTGACAGAGCTTCTGACGCGCAACGGTTCAATGTCTCCATTGCAATGGACAGGCGAGAGTACCCGTTGACTCGCCACGGCAGTAACGATTTGCAGTCTTTACAATAATACTTTGTTTTGATATGACAATATTTTGTGAAGCAGGAATTCCTGGTTTTGAATCAGGAATTCCATTTTGGGTTACTTCATTTTTGTTTTATAAAAAAATAGCTGAACCATAGTGAGACAAACAATTCCATCTATTTTATTTCGCTATGTTAGTGTCATTAGCTTGTGGCGGGGTGGTTGATACTTTTTTCCTGTGTTTTTTTATGAATTCGTGCTTGCTTTTGTACCTCTTTGGGGGAACTGGTTGTGATACATTTCCACTGACTGATGGCATTACAGTTTCAGTACTAGCTCCTCCTGTATTGACAACAAATGAACCATCGGCTGACGAACTAGAGTAAGTACCAGAAATATAATGTGCCTCAACTTTCCAGTAATAAGTTGCTCCGGGGACCAAATCTGATGTTACGGTATATGACGACTGAGTTACACTACTGTATGGAATTGTTGTTGTATAAGAATGCCCGTAAGTATCATTTCCGCCCGGGTATCCTGAAGTTCTGCTGTAGGTAACCCTGTATCCGTCAATTTCATCTGTTGAACCATTAAACCACCAGTAAAAAATAGGTTTTGATGAACTAACCGTTATACCGCCAATTGGAGAAGACAAAATTGCTCTTCCGGCTCCGGCACTACCGATAACTGTGAAATCAGCTGTAGATGACCAGTCAGTTGCTACTCTGCCTTCTGCATTTAATCCGGCAACAGCCCAATAATAATGAGTTCCATACACTAATGGATTAGTAATTTTATAGCTTATCTGGTCTACACCTGATACTGTGGCAACATTAACGCTGGGCCAGTTCTGAGTTGCACTAGTTGACCATGATATTTTATATCCGGCAATTCCAATAGAACTACCATTCATGTGCCAATATAGAGTTGGGAAGTTAGTATGTAAAGTTGAATTAATTTTAGGATACGAAGCAACAGGAAATCCTATTCCAAGTGAATTGGAAACAGTAAATTTGCCTTCATTTGAAGCATGTGTAATACTTCCATTGGGTATTACTTTCCAGTAATAGGTGACTCCGGGTTCCAATGAAATGCCTGTGAGTTCATAAGAAAAAACATCTGGCTGGTCAGCTGATGTATGGACAATTTCCCCATCAAAACTGGCACCTGTACCTGTGGAAATCTTAACCTTATAATTTACTGCGCTTGTATGATCTCCGATATACCAATAGAATGTCGGATTAGTAGTATAAATAGTAACATCCGTTCCTTCTGTTGGATAAGAAAGAGTAGGTTTGTACACAGTTCCTGCTCCTGCAGTTGTAAAACTGCCGGTTGTTGCTGAAAATATGGATGAGTTTCCTGTTCCGGTTATACTCCTTGATTCTAATCTCCATTTATATGTGGTTCCTGGTGATAAGATACCATCCGGAACATCGAAAGAAAGAGCAGTTCCGGCATCATACGGAACATGAAGCAGAGTAACACCATCACCTGCATAAATATATACATAAAACTTGATATTATTTGGATCAAAATTGCTATTAGTGTACCAATACAATGTCGGTGTATTCGTATAAACAGTTTCATTTAACGGATAAGATAGAACTGGTATAACAGGACCGCCTGCGGTTATAAAAGTATTAACTGAAGATCTTGAGATAATATTGTTATGTACGTCAACTACCAATATTCTCCACCAATATTTACTATTAGCAGTTAACTTAGCTGTGAAATTCAGTTCCGTTCCAGTATAAAGGGCAGTTGCAACAGCAGACCATTCTGTTTCTGTAGGGGCGGTTGTGCCTTCTTTTGCTACAGCCTGTAACTTATATTGCAGATTGCCCAAAACAGATGTATTGTACCAGCTAAAGAAAACTGAATTATAGTCTATTTTCGTATTACCATTAGCCGGGTAACTTGGAGTAACATTTATCTTAGGAACAGTTTTAAATTTTATTTCTGTATAATTTGAGCTACTTCCCTGATGAGCAGTAATTCTGCATGTATAAGTTGTGCCATTTGCGAGGAATCCGTTTGCTTCGCGCCATTGGTATTCCGTACGGCTAATTCCTGCAGGTTGATTTACCAACCCGGCAGAAGGTGTTAAATCTATATCATAAGTTACTGTACCTAAACCAGTCCAGTTCCAGGCAATTTTAGGAAGAATTAAAATACCGTCCAGATTATCAATTGGATAAACCATTACCGGCGCCGGAATGTTGGTTGTAAACGATCTTACGGCAGAGTACTCACCATAATTTTTCCCATGATTATTGCTTGCCTTTACTCTCCAGTAATAAACTGTGTTATATTTTAATCCTGTTGTTGCAGGCGCAGTTGTAGATGTGCCACTATATGTATATTCGGGATTACTGGTAAATCCACGATTACTATTGACTTCAAGAGTGTAATAATTAGCTCCATCAACCGCACTCCATGATAAAGGAACATTAATAGTAGAATTAGCAGTTGCATCAGCAGGAGAACTAAGGGTTGGAGAATTTAGTGATGTTGTAAAAGTGTAACCTGTTGTGGGTGATGGCAACCAATTGCCTGTACCCTGCTTAACAAACCAGGAATACTTGGTATTGTATTTCAATTGTGTAGGATAACTGTACGAATTACTAGGATTAGATATATCAACTACAGTACCCAAAACATCGTTGACATATTCGTAAAGTCGTAAAGTCGTAATTGGACTGCCGTTATTAATCCAGTTAAAAGTAGGCTGGACTGAAACATTTGTTGCTCCATCCCTGGGCTGGGGGTTTGAAATTTGTGCTTGAACGTTTATGCCATATGACAAAAATAAAGTAATAAGCATAATAAAAACATTTACCCGCTTTGGATAACTATTTTTTACATTGGCTGAGCCTTTTTTATTGGTGTACATTGTACCTCTCTCTTTTTATTAGTAAAAATTAAGTAATTATTTAAAAAAGCAAAAATCAGTTGAAATGAATACAGATAGTTAAGTTATTGTGTAACATCTCAACTAAGTCACAAAAAACAATGATTTCAAGAGAAAAAATTAACCGCTGAACATCAAATCGGAAAGATCGGGGATAATTTGAGTTCTTATAAGTCTATTGTCCAAATAATTCCAAAAACTCACTTTTAGTTCCCTGTAAGTCTTTTTGAGCAAAGCAAAGGTGCTACAGCATCTAGTCTCGTTCCTGTTGTCATGCTACATTCCCATATCATAGGTCTGAATATAGTTTGATGCGGAAACACTTTGATTAACAAAGCTATCTTTTTTCTGGTTAACAAATTGCTCAATTGGTACGATAATATGTATATTTTTAGTTCTCTTAACTGCTCCAATAATAGCGGATTGGTAACGTGGCATTGATGATACTGAAATTAGAAAGCAAGTTCCCTTAGCGTTATTACGAAATAATGTTCTGCCAATTCTTTGGGCAGTTTGGCCCATACGTATTTTCCGTCCGGCGTTATATAATATTTCATTTGAAACTTGGTGTCACAAGCCTGTATTACCAGATATCGGGGAACATAATCGTGATATACCTGGAATATCTGATTTTCCTGAATGCTTTCGATTCCTCTTATCTCTTCCCTATGTATCGTTAAATTTTTGGGTTCTCCGCTTTTGCAGTACCAAGGCGTTTCTCCCTTCCATGTACAATCCTGATGCATTTTCCTTTTAACTTGGTTTGATTACTGGTTTCGGGCTATGACCTTTAACAGGATTTCTATTCTGTCTTGTTCGTCAATCCCAAATCGCGTTCAACTAATATCATTTTCATAGCTTAATTTATCGGACTTTAATTTATTTTTTGCTTCGTTCGCAATTTTTGCCGACTTTTTTCTTTTATTTTACTATACAATAATAGAAATTTTTAATTTCTTTACCAACTGTTTTTTTTCTTTCGTACATCATTATTAAGAAATTCCCACAATTGGGGTATATGATAAATTCCCATTTTAATCATACTCATTTATCCTGAAGTGACTATGATTAAGAATGGCAGAGTATGAAAGAAAAGGGAAATTGATCGTGCATCCTGCCAGATTATTGTTTCGTAACAGGGTGCTGTTGCTTCGCAGTAGAAGATTATTATTTCACAAAGGATGTCGTTTATCTAATTGTAAATCCATGTGTTATGGTATACATCCGGCAGTTTTTGAATGTTGCCAGCATTGGAAATGCATTCCCGATTAAGTTCTGAATTGCTCAATAGGGAAGGAAAGAGTAAAAGTATGTATGATAATTTTCGATTTTAAGATGGGAATTTGTCGCACACCTTCACAATTGATACATACGGTGAATCTCATACTTGTGTATAAAAACCTGCTTCACGGACAGATTTATTAACTGTGGTAATCGGGAAACATAATTATAATTTTGGACATTGTTAACATATTACAGCTAAGCCATTATTCCATTTAAGCATCAGCAGTATTACAGAACAAACTGACATATATTTTGCTTTTGTGTAGCATTTTGATTTTCTTCTTAATCCTGCCGGAAAATGCCCGAAAAGACTATTATAACCTTCTGCCGTAAAAGTTCCCTTTTGGGATTGTATATGCTGTTCCTGTGGTACAAACTTCTCATAAGCTTCCCGGTAATCCATTCATACTGTCCCTTTTGAGTAATTCCTGATTTTTGCTCGGAGCTTTTCGCCTGTTCCGCCGGAGCAAGGGGACACCCCAAACATTTCATGAAATCCCCACGGGTCAACCGGAAAACTCCGGACATCTCAAAAGGGTCAAAGTTCCCGAATTATAAGTATAAAATGATTTTCTCTTATTTTTTTTCTCCTTCCGGTTTTAATTCTTTTGGCTGCTTCCTCGTACACAGCCGGAATACCTGAACGTCTGCCACAGGTTGATATATGTGGTGAATCCCATACTTGTGTATAAAAATCTGCTTCACGGACAGACTTATTAACCATGACAATCAGGAGACATAATTATAATTTTGGATGCTTCCGCTACGGAATATCTTTTATTATTTTGATAAAAACAAATAATCATCTAAATTGCATAGCAGGAAAAAATGTACAAAGTATAAACCTCATAAAACAATCAATAAAGTGAAATTTGAAAAGTTTTTTTATGTAATTATCAGTACGATACTTATAACCGCGTTTGTGTTGGTAAGTTATATTACCTTTCCGCTTAATATACAGCGGGGTGAAAACTCCACGGCAAAGCGGATTTATTATGTCGATCATATCTCGAATGCTCACCGTATTATTATTAAAAAATTCAATGAAAAGTATAAAGGGCAGATAGAGGTCGAACCGATTAACCTGCCGTTTGATAAATTCTCGACAAATGAACGTAAGGAACTACTGGCCCGCTTTCTAAGAAGTAAAAGCGACAGAATCGATATACTTGCGGTTGATCAGATATGGGTACCCCGTTTTGCGCGCTGGGGCATTCCGCTTGACAAATATGTCGATAAGGAGCAGCGGAGTAATCTGATCAATTATGCGAAACTGTCCTGCATTTATGACGGGCAACTGATAGCCGTGCCTGTTTATCTCGATATGGCGCTGATGTATTATAGAAAAGATTTACTTAAAGTTTTGCCGGATTATCCTCGGATTAAGCAAAAATTGGATAATTCAATTACATGGGAAGATTTTATAGCCCTCCATAAAAGGCTTAATGACAAAACAAGACCTTTCTTTATCTTTCAGGGAAACGATTTTGAGGGACTGATGTGCATATTTGTGGAAATGCTGGCAAGTCAGAATTCATTGTTCGCCACAGGGGATTCGCTTCATATTAATACACCGGAGGCAAGAAAGGCGCTAACGTTGCTGGTTGACATGGTAAACCGCTATAACATCTCCCCCCGCGAAGTTACAAAGTTTAAGGAAAAGCAGAGTTACAGCTATTTTATTAACAATAACGGGTATTTCCTGCGTGGCTGGCCGAGTTTTTTGAATGATTATAAGTCTGCTTCGGGAAATAGTTATATCTGTAATAATTTGGAAAAAGCTCCTGTGCCACACTTTGAAGGAGGGCGGCCAGCGGCGGTTTATGGCGGCTGGAATTTGGTTATATCAAAGTATTCTACTAAAGTTGCCGAATCAGTTGTCTTTATTAACTATTTACTTAGTGAAGAGTCTCAAAAAACTCTTTATGAGGAGGGTGGGTATCTGCCGATAAGCAGGAAACTCTATGACGATTCGCTTTTTATTACGGCTCATCCGGAGTTTATGTTCTATAAGACCAATCTGGCGAATGGGATTTACCGTCCGTTCTCGGAGAAGTACACCGTTATCTCCGATGTTGTTTCCTACTATCTGAATCTTGCGCTGAAGAACAAGATGACCGTAGCCGGGGCGCTTCAAAGGGCTGAGGAGAAGTATTATTCAAAAAGTATTCTATTAAAGTAGAGGTGTGGGAATATGAGTAAAAAGAAACTCCTTGATAAGTTTAAAGAGTATCATTTCAAGTTCAGACACCTTACAGTACTGTTTATCGTCCTGTTCTCTTTTCAGTTGATTTTATCATTTATAAATAAAAGCTCAATCAGTAGTTTTTTGAGCAATACGCAAAGTTGGTATCAGAAGGATTCGGCGGAGCGTCTGGCAAACCTGACCACGACTTCAATGGAGTTGTTGCTTGAAACAATCAATCCTAAGGAAAAGCTTGATGATTATGAAATAGCCCGTATAGTTCAGTCATTTGATATTATCTTTAACCAGCAGATACTTCAGCACAATATAGATGAACTGTGTATTCTTGTCAACAAAGAGGATAAGGTTTACGCCATCGATGAGGGGCAGATACTTTTCGAGTTTCTCTTTAATAATTCATATAATCCGCCTTCGACAAAGTTCCCGCATAAGAAGGCTGTTAAGATGTATATGAATATAAGGAATGATTTTGTCTTAAAGGAGCAGGTTAACAGCATACTGACCGACAAGCAGACGTTTCATACTTTTGTCCCATTCGTTTTAAGAGGTGAAGTCATGGGGGCGCTTTATGTTAAGAGTACGCCCGATTTTTCTTTTATTACGAATCAGATTATTTCAAGCTATGACGAGACTTCGGTTATTTATCTTTCTCTTATTCTGCTTGGTTTGCTTGCCATGTACTTCATTTCATCTTACACGGTAAAGGAGAGGGATGAAGTACAGCAACAGCTTTTTGAGGAGCATGAGATTAATCTTAAGAAACAGATTAATTATGAAAAGGAGATTCTTTTTACAAAGCGGATATATCATACACATCATAAAGCCGAGAAAGTAATGGGCTTTATCAAGGATGATCTACGGGCGATGACGACAGATAATTTCGATGAGGTAAAAAATCGGGTAACCAAGTATTCTAACTTTGTTTCGCGTGTAATTTATGATATGAAGTGGTATGATCCGCCGATTCAGACCATACGCAACCAGATATTCTGTACAAACTTAAATGAAGTTATCAGGTTTATTGTTGAGCATATATTCTTAAGAGTCTCGATACAGTCCGATGCATTTAAGGTCGTGCTGGATTTAAGCGGGTCTCTGCCGATTGTTCATGTAAATGAATTTGTGGTATGGGAGATAATCGAACCGCTTATTCAAAACTCAATTGAGCACGGCGGACGCGAGTTCCTGACAATTACAATCAGGACAAAGTTTGACCAGATAAAAAATAAAACAACGATTATTATTGAGGATGACGGGAAAGGTATATTGCCCGAACTGCTTGAAACAGGCAATAACGGTGTTAAAAATCTTTTCCTTGAAAATGTAACGGGCAAGGACGCTAATGTTCAGACCTCGGGCTACGGATGCTATATTGCTTACGAGATAAGTCGCCGTTGCGGTTTTGAGCTGGATGCAAGGAATATGGAAGAAGACAGCGGCTGCCAGTTTATTATTTCAATTAACAATTAAATTTTTCGGGAATATTATAAAATGTTTTTTGACGGTGTTATTCAGGTTCTGCTGATAGAAGATGAAGAGTTTGACGTGCGCAGGGTGCACAATACAATAAAACCCTTTGTCGATAAAATAAATATTGCAAGTATTGCTTCGAACGGGAAGGATGCCCTCGATCTTTTAAAGACGAGGGAAGAAGGCTTCGATGTGGTAATAATGGATTTCCAGATAGCCGGCGGATTGAGGGGCGAGTCTCTGATACAAAAAATTAAGGAATTCGACAGCTCTCTGCAGATAATCGTTGTAACGAAAATGACGGTTAATCTTACTGACTATAATTTCGCCAATAAGCTTTTACAGGCGGGCGCTTTCTGGTACTGCACAAAGTATCCGGGCGATATTGAGGATTATATTTACCAGCCGACTGATTTTGTGATTTCTATATTTAATGCTTATGAAAAAAGCAGGCTGGAAAAAGAAAGGACAAAGTCCAACCAGAAGCTAAAGCGCAACATTGACGATATTATGAAACAGCGCAGGATTATCGGGAAGTCCCCGCTGATGCTAAAGCTTATAGACGATATCTCAAAGTATTCGGATACTAACATAAGCCTCATGATTAAGGGTGCTTCCGGTACGGGCAAGGAAATAGTTGCCTATAATATTCATTATCTCAGTCAGCGAAAGTTCGAGAACTTTGTGCCGATTAACTGTGGCAGCCTGCCCACAGACCTGGTAGAAAGCGAACTGTTTGGTTACGAGAAGGGTGCTTTTACCGGAGCAGATAAAAAGAAGCCCGGACTTTTTGAAATAGCCAATAACGGTACTGTTTTCCTCGATGAAATTACCGAACTTCCGTTATCCGCCCAGGTTAAACTTTTAAGAGTAATTCAGGAAGGGGAAATCGAGAAGATCGGGCGTACCGAGAAGATTAAAGTAGATGTAAGGATTATCGCTGCCACGAACAGGAATATCGAAGAAGAGGTGCGTGCCAAGCGTTTCCGCGATGATCTATATTACAGGCTCAATGTTGTCCCGATTGTTGTACCTGCGCTTAAGCAGAGAAAAGAGGATATTCCGGTTCTGGCAGATTATTTCATGACGCGCATGAGTAACGATATGCGAAAGGAAAAGCCGGTTATAGACCAGGGTGCGTGGGATATATTGACTGGTTATGACTGGCCGGGCAATGTCAGGGAGCTTATTAACGTGGTTCAGCGTTTTTTCTTCAACGATGATAACCTGATTACCTGTCAGCAGGCTAAGATAATCTTAGGCGCGTATGATATTCATAAGCAGTCTGCGTCAGGGGTTGCAAGCGGGATTGATTTCTTTGCCGAGGGCGAGGTAGTTCCGTTGAAGCAGATGGAAAAGCTGGCGCGCGAAAAATATTTTATCTATGTCCGACAGAATTCAATTTCAGATACCGAGGCGGCCCGCAAGCTTGGTCTTGCTCCTCCAAACTACCATAGAATGGCAAAGGATCTGGGACTTAAATAAATGGTTAATAGCGGAAATGGAATCGGAAATGGAGAGTCGAAAAAATTGATCGGACTGAGAAATAAAAACAGAATACAGAATTATTATTTTAATAAAAGATAATTTATCATTTAGATAAGAACCGGTTCACATTTTACATCTTTAAACTAACAGAAATAGCAAAAAAAATAATTGATAAGACTGGCACCGTTTGTGTAACGTGGAACAATGTTAATAATAACACGGAATATTGTGAGTGGTAGTTTTACAATTTTAGATGGACTGATTATATTTGCATACTTAATAGCAGTATTAAGTATGGGTTTCTATTACTCCCAAAAGACGGCTACGGACAGCATTAGTTATTTTTTGGCCGGGCGCGATATGGGTTGGTTTGTAGTTGGCATGTCGATTTTCGCTACCAATATTTCAAGTGAGCATTTTATCGGTCTGGCTGGTGGCGGTGCACAAAGAGGTCTGGCTGTAGGTATGTTCGAGCTTATGGCAATCTTCACACTAATTATCTTAGGGTGGGTTGTCTCGCCGGTAATTATGAAGTCTGGTGTTATTACGATGCCGGAGTATCTTGGGCAGCGTTTTGACAAGAGGAGTCGCAAGTTCTTTGCGGCGCTTTCTATTCTTATATATATATTCACAAAAATCACAGTTACGCTCTTTGCCGGTGGTATTTTATTCTATAAGCTTTTCGGCATTAATATATATGCTTCTGCAATAATTATTGTTTTGATAACTGGTCTTTACAGCGTAATAGGCGGAGCTTCGGCTGTAATGAGGAATCATTTATTTCAGGCTGTACTGCTCTTATTGGCGGCTGTGTTGCTTACGACTTTTGGATTAATAGAGGCAGGCGGTCTTCATGCTCTAAGGCAAAAGCTCCCCTCAGGCTATTTTGAACTGTTCAAGCCGATGAACGATCCGGATTTCCCGTGGACAGGTATTGTTTTTGGCGCTCCGATTTTGGCATTCTGGTACTGGTGTACTGATCAGTATATAGTTCAGCGGGTACTTTCAGCTAGGAATATCAATGAAGCTGCACGCGGGTCACTCTTAGCTGCCGCCTTAAAGATTACGCCAATATTTATTTTAGTTCTGCCAGGATTAATTGCCGTAGCTCTCTTTCCTGAGATTAAGGGAGATGATGCATATCCGGTTTTGCTTGCAAGCAATATTATTCCGACAGGGGTTAAGGGTTTAATTCTTACGGGGGTACTGGCTGCTATAATGTCTTCGCTTGCCAGTGTCTTTAACAGTACAGCCACAATTTTTACAAACGATTTTTATAAGATGAAGTATCCTCAGACATCGGAAAACAAACTTATATTAATTGGGCGGCTTGCTACAACCGTGGTTGTTATTATGGCGATATTATGTGTCCCATTAGTTAAGATTATCAATACACAATTGTATCTTTATTTACAGAGTCTGCAGGCGTATGTTGCTCCGCCAATTACGGCTGTTTTTTTGTTTGGATTATTCTTTAGGAAAATTACTGCGAGAGCCGCTTTTTATACGCTGGTTATAGGAGAAGGAGTCGGTCTAGCAAGGCTTATAATAGATATACTGGTAAATCTGCAGTGGATTGATTCACCGATGTTGCGATGGCTGACCGGCATCAACTTCCTGCACTTTGCAGTTTTCTTGTTCGTTTTAAGCTCAACTATACTGTTGTCCATAAGTTTCATGAAAGAAGAAGCTGAAGCACCTGAGGGTAGCGGGGTTTCCGTTCCATACAACTATGTTCAATTAAATACATTGACCGAGACAATCAGGATGACAGTTAGTTTCAGAGGAAACCTGCTGTTCCCGCTAACGCTGGTATTGATTGCTGTAGGACTGCTCAGTTTTTTCTTAAGTTGAATGATATAATTATTTTGCGGTCTGATTTTATTTTTTTATTCACAATAAAGGAGAAAAAGTGCTATGAATAAGCATTTTACACGTTTACTGGCTCTATTGTTCATTATCTGCTCCGTGGCATTAAACGCGCAGGTAACCATTGATAATTTCGATACATCAGCAAAGGATAACCTGTACAAGATTTACAAGGAAGGAAAAAGCACGATGGTTATTGCTGATGATGCGTCCACAAAAGCAGAAGGTGCTGCATCCCTGAATGTAAAAGCCCGAATTGATTCCGTTCATGTCTATGGCTCTTATGTTATATTGGCGCACGATGTAGAAGCAGGCAAATATCTTGACATTAGTTCAAGCGATGCGCTTTCTATCTGGATAAAGGTTAACAAGGCTCCTGCACATCCTGAGAACCTGGTACTCAGAATTCAGCTGGGATATCAGCCTTCGGCAGGAGATAACAGGGAAGAGTATACTTATGAAAATTCAGCAATACTTGACGCTGTTAGCGGCTGGGTGGAGCTGAAGATTCCTTTGACAGAAAGAGTTCAGAGCGGAACAGATGCTCCGGATGCAACAGGCTTTATTTTAGCTCCAAAGGACTGGGGTGAAACTTTCAAACATAACAACAGCAAGTTAGACCGCGATAAAATCGTTGGTTATAATATTTCAGTTGTAACAACGAGCTGGGCGAAGGATTCAGTTGATATAAACCTTGACTCATTTACACGCTTTGGTAGCCGTAAAGTGCCCTTTATAGTATTCAACGGCAAGATATTCGGCGGTGAAATGAGTACATCCGTATGGGGTGGCGCTAACGCTTCGCTTTCAGTAGTACTGGGTGCCGGTTCCTCATCGGGCAAATCTGCAGTTAAATGGGTCGTTGATCCTCAAAATGGATATGCAGGCTGGGTGGCTACTTTTTCAGCAAAAGATATGAGCGGTAACTTCAGGTTAAATGATACAATGAAATTAAAGGTTAAAATTCCGGCCGGATTTAATGACGACCTGAGAGTTCAGTTCTCTTCGCCCAGCGTTGCACCGGGAGCTGACAATAAAGGGACATCAAAGTATGTCTTTACCCAGGCTGGTAATAACTGGAATGGTGAATGGAAGACTTTGTCATTCCCGCTTAATAGCGGTATTCCGGACGGAGCGTCCGTTGGTTTTGATCCAACCCAGGTAAATAAATTTGAAATAATGGGCGACAAAGGAACAAGCGTTGCCTGCGAGATATATTTTGATGATATTTGGGCTGGTTCACCAGTTATAGACGTTATTGCTCCGGTGGCAGTTACGAATTTTATGGCGACTGCTCTTCCGGACTTAAACGCGATTACATGGACAGATGTTCCTAATGAAACAGGTGCCACGTATGATATCTATTACAGTTTAAAGCCGATAACAAGCCTCACGCAGCCGGATATC
>JBAXDX010000036.1:0-26491 GCA_037140715.1 Ignavibacteria bacterium | reverse complement strand
CTCTTCTTCAGGCTCGTTTTCTTCTTTTGCGGGTTTATCCTGCTTATCGTCTTTTTCGTTTTCTCCTTTTGCGGGTTTGTCCGGCTTATCATCTTTTCCCTTTTCTCCGGCTGATGAGTGCTTCTCCCTGAATTCATTTATCCGGTGAATCAGTAATTCATTAAACTTTGTGAACTTTGTGAACTCTGCAAACCCCGTCCGTTTCCTGATATACACAAACAGTGACGGATCAAATGCCCGTTTTGTTCTGAACTCTTCATATCCAGGGAAATACTGCAGGTACGGGTTCTCACTTATTTCTTCTGTAACCAGTTCGTCACTTAAACCCTTTATATGTTTTATTATCAGGGCACCTACAGCTACTCTTGGTGAGAGTGACGGACGTCCATGTCTCTTATGCATCCTCTTCCGGTATATGCCTGCCGGTTCATCCCACGGTATTATCCCGGAAAGCATTACCCGCTTGTTTTTCTGGTCGGGGTCTGTATCAGACGGCGTCCTGAAAAACTCTGGCTTTAACTGTTTCGTACCCGTATATCGTATCATAAGGTGCTCAGTTATTTGTCCGAATTTACCATTTTCTGAGCACTTTTAACACTGTTTTATTCCATATCTTATTGTTTATTATGACTTTGAGACTTTTTCAGCAGACTCTATATAGATTATTAATTCATGTGTAACTTAATTATATCTCAACGGAAAAGATAGCTTGACAATATTCCAATATTTATCACTTCTTGAGCTTTGTATAAATCACCATATCAATAGGAAGAAATATTTTTTTACTATACGTTTAGTCCAAGGATATAGAATATTTCACCTTAAAAAATTATAATAATCTTCTAATACTGATCTAATTTCAAAAATTCTCCAATAGAAATAACTTTTGCTTCACAATATTCTGCAACTTCATTTTCAATAGTCCTATTGTAGGATAATCCAGAAACTGGGGTTGGAATTACAGCCCCTAATTTTTCAAACTTTAGTATATCTGGAGCATTAACGGTATGGTTCATAAACTGTAGTCCTTGTTTTTGAATATCCTTATCAATAATAAA
The DNA here is from genome assembly GCA_037140715.1 of Ignavibacteria bacterium. Taxonomy (GTDB): domain Bacteria; phylum Bacteroidota; class Ignavibacteria; order Ignavibacteriales; family SURF-24; genus JAUZPB01. The sequence continues at coordinate 25,433 of JBAXDX010000036.1, read as the reverse complement.
AATATTAGCTAATGAGAAGATATCCATTTTTTTTAATAATAATTGCATCTCTATTCCTAATCCCCAAAATGCTATTTCCCCATATTTATTAATTAATGATTCTACCCTACCACGCGCATATTTCGTAGAATATTTTTCATGAAATGGCAAACTATAGGATTGCCTGCAATTTGGACAATCAAATCCAATAGATAGCAATATTCCGCTTATCATAATATCCGCTTCATACCCACATGTGCAGGAATATCTTGCAGATGTCTTGCGGTTTAATACGTCAAGAGACAATATTGAAAAACTCTTAGGGGAGTAGGTGTAAAATGCTTGCTCAGTTAAAAATCTTAGCGATAACTCCTTTCGTTCTTCGATTGTAAGTTTTGAAATATTTATACGGGGACAGTTCTCTCAAATACTCAACTTCGTTTTCTATAATTCCATTTTCAACAGCGTATTTATACATCGCCGTAGCAGGGAATATATTAATCCACATCAAACTTATCGGAAATTTGCGATTATCTCTCCACCAATTTATTGTTTTTTCAACTGTTTGCATATCCTCAACAATATCTCCAAAAATAAAATTTCCAGTAACGCCTATTTTACAATCCCTGATGAGATTAAGTGCTTCTTCTATCTTCTTAAAACTTGTTTTTTTATTCATACTTTTCAGTACACTATCGCAGGCACTTTCAATGCCAATACAAATCGAGATGCAACCGCTTTCACGCATTACTTCCAATAAATCTCTCTTGCAGGAAGATGCATGCATGGTGCAACTCCAATCAATTTTAAACTGTCTGATTTTTTCGCAAAACTCAATAACTCTATCTCTATTAGTGAAAAAACTCTCACCAACTATACCTACTCCTCCAATTGGATAGTTTTCCGCTAATAACTTGATTTCACTAATTATATTGTCGACAGACCTCATTCTGGAAGTACTCCCGGATGGATGCCAACAAAAAGTACAATTGAATGGACAAGATCGTGCTGCTATAATCGCTACTCCTCTTCCTGCATTCCAAAGTTTATCATAACCTAATCCCAAGTAATCAGGAAATGGCAAGGCATCCAGGTCTCTTATTTCATCGCGATGAATAGTAGTAATAAATTCACCTTCATTTTTGTAAATTATTCCACTAATGCTTGCCAATTCTCCCCCATTATTTAATACCTCAACTAAGTCACATATTGTATATTCACCTTCTCCAATCACCCCAATATCTACATTTTCAAAAGCATTCATCGCAACTTCTGGCGAAGAAGTAATAACACCACCTCCAACAACCACAATAATATCAGGATTAATAGTTTTTACGTAATTTATTACTCCTTTTATTTTCGAAAATTGTCCAGATAAACCGGTTGTTAATACGACATCAATTTGATATTTCTCAATTGAATTCTGAATAGCCTCAAATACTTCCTTACTCTCAAATTCCAAGTTAAGATTATATACACTTTTTGATATAGTCTTCATACTAGAAGATATGTAGGCTAATCCATGAGGAATTACTGGACGCTCATGGTCAGGAATATCTGTCAAATTTTTTGGAAATGGTAAAGGAGAAATTCTAGGAGCAATTAATAAGTAGTTCAATTCCCGATTATTTGACTGGGATACTTTTGTTTTATCATTAAAAAACTTAGAAATCATTTTGTTCCTCTTTCACGTACGGCAATGCGTATGTTTTTATTAGAAAATTCATTAACTTTAGACAAAGTAAGAGTAAAGGCAAACTATTGCATATTAAGGACTCAATTTGTAGAATTTCTTGGATATGGATTTAGTTTCGACTAGTTTCATTTATTTTTCAGTTTTCACTTGTCAAACTTCATTTCAGTATATTTTTAAAAATAAGTGAAATATTCCCACCATTTTTTTCTATATCAGGTAAATAGACCTTCGTTATTGAAGGAAAGCGAATATTAAGTTGATTTATAATTTCATCTTTTCTTTTTACAACCGTAATAATAACTGTTTTAATATTTTCCTCATTTATTATCTCTGGCGAAAATATTTTTTTACTGCAAACTGAATAGCCTTGTCGCGATTTAGAAATATCAACAATTTTATATTTATCATTTTTGAAAATGTCGTAATTATCTAATAACTTTATACATATTTCACCAGCACCCCATAAGGCAACACAATTATCTTTTTCAAAATAATGACTCATTAATTTCTGTGAATGTGAAATATAATTAAAAGGATCAACGTAATGCCGTTGCCTGCACTGAGGACAAAGTTGCATTTGCACATGAAGAATATTTGCTATAAAAGAAGTTGGCGAACCACATTTATTGCATATCATTTCAATATTACAATTTCCATTTAAATCAATATCCGTAACACTAAATATATTAGGCAAATATTTAGAACGCATATTTTTCTCATATAAAAGCGAAGATAGATTTTTATACTCGCTGTCTGTTAATTTTGAAACATTAACTAATGGACATCCTTCTTTTAGATAATCAATCTTATTTTTTATTATCCCATTCTCACATGCAAAGTTATATAACGGTGTACCAGGAAAAATTTGAATCATATTAAGCTCAAGGGCATAATAGGAATGGTCATCATACCATTTTAATGTATTTACCATAGTATCTTTTGTCTCGGCAATATCGCCAAAAATGAGTCCCCCTTGTATATCTATATTCATATCATATGTTATTTTTAAAGCATATTCAATTTGCTCGACAGTAATTTGTTTTTTCATGCTCTTTAAAATTATATTATCTGTACTTTCAATCCCATAACTGATACATATACACCCTGAATCATGCATAATTTGTAACATATTAACGTCAACATCAGTAACTCTTAGCTGAAGTGTCCAAGCTACATTATAAGGTTTAATACGTTGACAAAAATCAATAACCCTTTCCTTTTTATATGCAAACAATTCATCTGAAATAGACAAATGTTTAATATTATATGTATTCAATAGAAAACCGATTTCAATAAATAAATTATCTAAAGATCGTTGACGATATTTCTTGCCGGATGGATGAAAACAAAAAGTACACGAATACGGACACGATCTGCTTGCGAGCACATAAACAGTCTTATAGTTGATTGTTTTTAAATACTCTGAAAAACTAAAGCCATCATAATCAGGAAATGGAATAGCGTCAATATCTTCAATCTCAGATCTATTAGCAGTTTTGATATATCTATTTTGCTCATTTTTATAAATTAACCCCGGTACATTGGCATAAGAAAGATTATGATCTAAAGCATACGCCAATTCGCAAATTGTATTCTCCCCTTCACCGATAACACCAATATCAGCATCTAAGGACATAATAGCAGGTTCAGGATCACTACTTATTATACCTCCGCCAATTACAGTAATGATGTTTGGATTTATTTGACGTGCAATATTAATAATTTCCTTCACCTTGTAATAATCACGACTTAACCCGGAAGTACATATAACATCGATATTATTTTCAAGAATGAGTTGGGTTAATGCTTCAAATGTATCGCCTCCATGAAATTCAAGATTTGATGTATATACATTAAAGTTTTGTTTTTTTAACATTGCGGAAACATAAGCAATGCCGACAGGGAATACATTATAACCTCCAGAAGACTTTGCCGCTGTTTTAGGCATTACAAGTAAATATTTCATTAATATATGTTCCTTTTGTTAAAACTGCTCATACAAATAATTTATGATACGTTATCGGAATGCTTCCCTGTGGCGGATCATAAGACACAGAACGAGTTGTTAAGTTATCGGTAGTATTTAGGAATTCAATAATTTCCTTTTTTTTCGAATCATCCGCTTTCCAATATTCCTGAAGCTTTATAAAAATTGGTTCTGATGTAATTTCTGGCATTAATGCACCTGCCAAATAAAAATATCTCAAAGAATTTCTTTCATCTTTTCCTAATAATGCTCTTGCACAATATCGCAAACACAATTGACTTAGTTTCTCTATAGACTTTGGCAAACGCTCCATTACATTTTTTAATTTGTAAACATTTGCAGTATCAGCAAATTGATGTTGGAGCACGTATGGTCCAATTACCTCCATCATATTTTTTGCTGCATTAAATGAATCATTTTGTAAATGTAATCGATGTAATAATAATGGTTCTTTTATATAAGCAATTGGATTTTCACAACATAAATTAAAATCAAGTATACGAGAACTGTACCAACGAGCCACAAGGTTATCTCCCAAAGGTTTTTTTTCATTAGTTCTGACCTTTCTATACATAATTTGAGAAACACTTGGGTTAACTGCAGCCATCATATAAACAGCGGCTTGCTCTGCTCCCGGAATTATACAGGAGCAATTATAAAATGGGGGTTCTTTAATCTGCTGACCATATTGGTCAATAATTGTACGATGAACCATAGAAAAAGCAACATTTGGATAAGCTTCAAGGACATTAACACATTTTTCAATATATTCAGGGACAAGCGCGTCATCAGAACATAATGATATATAATATTTACCTTTATTATTAAGATCACAATTCAACCAATTAACTTCTACTCCAAAATTTTTTCGATTGCGGGTAATGGTAAATTTTCCCGGATACCTCAGAGAATATTCGGTTGCTATTTCCCATGAATTATCTGTTGATGCGTTGTCGGAAAAGATTATCTCTATGTTATCATAAGTTTGAGCAATTACGCTGTCAAAACATTGACTAAGATAACATCCATAATTATAATTGAAAATAAGGACACTAACAAGCGGACTACCTTTTATATCTGGTAGAGGATCCGAATTTTTAACTCTGCGATATACTATAGCAAACTCTGCAAATGGATCAGATTCCATCGTTTGAATGCATTGTTTAACATACTCAGATAAAAATGCCTGGTCGTAACATAAAGGAACATAATACTTGCCTTTAGACATATACAAACAATTAGATAAGTTGTTCTTCGGTCCGATACTTCTTTTATTCCTAGTTAAAGTTATTATACCTTTATATTGATATGCATATTCAATTGCAATATCCCAAGAGCCATCCGTAGTATTATCATCGGAATAGATTATCTCGATATTGTCAAGAACATTCTGTTCAAAGATGCTATCAAAACACTTTCTTAGGTAAAGAGCATAGTAATTGAAGATGAAAATGCTTATAAGTGGTTTAACATCGTTTTGTATGGGTTCACAGTACATTTATTTAACCTCTCATTAAATATGACATTGGAGTGTTAAAAAAGCATATTATGGTTGTAAATGTAAGCACTATATCTGGGAATCGAGATTCTAAGAGAATAATTAATTATCATGTAGTTATATTCCCATTCACAACTTTAAAGTAAATGAAAATCATTCGGGTCGATCGCCTATAACATAGATTTGTTGTTTTTTATAATTATTTCCGCCTCGGATTTAATCGCTTCAGCGGAAGTATATCCCGGCTTAAAACCTATCATAGATGCTTTGTTATATCTTGAATAATATACGATTTTAGTTCCTGTTGAATTTACATGTTCATACTCATCATTCATTTCATATTTTAGATCATATTTCCGCGAAAAGAAATCAAGAATTTCATATTTATCTATTGGTTTGGCGCTCATTACGTCAAAAGCTTCATTAATAAAATCTTTTTCAGCACATTTTAGTATTAATGAGAAAATATCTTCAGGGTGAACATAGTCTCTTACAATGTTTGATTTGTTTGTAATCAAAATTCTATTATTTATAATCGAATCAATTATTTCAGCAATAAAATAGCCGTCTGCAAGATCAATGAATCGGCTGAAATATGAAAATATTCTAAGATCGACAATTTTTAAATTATTAAAAGCCCTGTGTTTATTTTCGGCATTAAGCCTGGCAATAGTATAAAAATCTTCCGGCTTTAAATGGTTAACTCTTAACTTATTAGAAGTATTTTCATTAACTGGTTTTGAAAGTCCTCTGCCATAAACCGCTCCGCTGCTAAAACTAATATAAAGAGAGCCAGGATAGTTCAATAAACTTTGAATGCAAAGATTGTCATATTTTTCCGTAATAGTAAAAAAGCTACTGAATTTTCCATCTAATTTTTTATAAGTTCCTGCACCTGTACAGTTTATAATAAGATCGTATGAATAGTTAAGGAAATCATCATATTCATAAATAACTGAATAATTTTTACTGCCTGTTTTCCCTATTGAATCAATAAAACTATTTACCTGACCGATATTTCTTGTATAAAGAGACAATGAAAATTTGTCATCATTCAGAAAATTGTAAATCAATCCTTTTGCGAGATGCGATGTAGCACCTAATATTGCAATTTTCAAATGCTTCAAATCGGTTAATTTTAATTACTGCTTATTTTCCAACTTCAAAAAACTGCCTGAGTCTTTCTGCATCGTTTTTCAAATCGTCCTCCGGGAAAAGACGATATTTAATAATATTACAATCTTTACAAGCTTCGGAAACAAATTCAGAACCGTCCAGCATCTTCTTCCTGAACTGATTATATATTTCTCCATTCCAGATTTCATCTATACTCTCGTTATTACAGTCCCCCATTATTTCAGGGTATTCAAAAGAGAAACAAGGAACGACTTTTCCATCCGGATTGATTTGCATCGTAAAAAATGGCTGGGGACAAATTTTAACTTCAGAAACAGGCAACCCGAACTGAGTTACTGTATTATCTTTTTGTTTTATAACATTTTCATATTCTATACCTGAATGAATAGGAACGGTATGCTCAATAGCCATAGTATCGCATATATCGCCAAATATCTCAAAGAACATATTTTCATCGTCTTTTCCTTCTATAGCTGTATCAACAATTTTAATGTAAACCTGAGCTTGTTTTTTATGCTCATAAAAATACTTTAGATTATCGACAAAACTATCAAAATTAATATCTGTTCCGCAAACATCCTTATATTTTTCCTTAGTTGTCCCTTGCAAGGAAACTACCAGTCTGTTTAACCCCGCCGTTATAAGCGCATCCGATAAATTTTGATTAAGCAAAGATGCATTAGTAAGAATCTCGACAGTATTTGCCACATTCTTTTCAACCGCGTATTGAACCATACTAACAATATTTTTATGAATTAAAGGCTCTCCGATGCCGACAAATCTTAATACTTTAATCTTCTCCGGAAACTTCGTCATTTCATCGACAGCCTTTTTATACAGATCGAAATCCATCGTAATTTTATCAGATATAAACCCGCGCTGCTGTTTGTCAATTGAGAAGATACAATAACTGCATTTGAAATTACAAGCATAAACGGGAAATATTTGAACGACATAAGGAGTACTTAGGGGAATCGCATCCGCAAGTCTTGTTCTTTTTCCGCCTGGAGCCTGTCCGCTAATATTCTTTGCTTTCAAATATATCCCTGTTTATTTCTGATGCTGACGATTAAAATATTTTCTGTAAATGTCATGAAATTTAATCAGGTTATCCGGACATTTGTCATGCCACATTAAATAGCCCGCATCATTTGGGGAAAGATTTTTATTCTCAATCACGAATGTTTCACTAAGAAAACATTCGAAAAGAACAGAGATAAAATGGCTCCTTTCCTTTCTCTTAAAATTAATAATCTCATTAAGAGCAAGTGGCTCTTTCTTAAATTCAAGATCCGTCCCAATCTCAGTTTTTGCAACTTTTTTTATACGAGTTTCAAAAGTTTCCCTGAATCTTACAATCCCGCCGGGAATATGCCATCCCGTTCCTGCATGCTTATCGTTTCTCCATGCTAACAGCGTACGCCCATTTTCATCTTTAATCAACAGATCAACATTAACCAATGGAGTCGTTCTGCTAACATAATAGAAGACTTCATCCGGAAGGCCAATAGAAGGATCAGGCACATATTTATCAATTAGTTCAATAGCATCGTTTAATATTATCAGTTCGCCCATAAGTTATAACCCGACATTCCAAGGGATTTTAGTTTTGTCTTCATCAGTAAATACCTGATCATAAGGAACCGGAAGAGGTTTGCCATCGATTTTTTTTGCAACAATATTTTCAAGAAAATCCCTGTCTTCTGCAATTGAACATGTGTCAATATGTTCGCCAAACCATTTAATTGATTTCCCTCTTTCAATAATATCCTTCAATGGTTCTTCAAATACGTTCCCGATTGAAGTATGAATATACGGGCAGGGAAGCACATCTCCGTATTGAGTTACCGAAATCATACCTTTTAACGCAATACAACCCATATTTAATCCATAAGCAGGAGTTAAATGAGTAAAAACATTATGTTTTTTCTCAAGCTCTTCCATATATTTATAATCATCCTTAGTTACCAAACCATCATAAACGCCCTGCCATGCGCCAACGGGTTTAGCGTAACTTACAAATACTCCAACCCCTTTGTTGTTGAAATATTTAATAAACTCAATGAATTCTTCGGAATAAAGCCGCTGCCTAGTAACGACAGTCTGAATAAAAATACCCAGCCCGGTCTCCAAAGCAATATCAACAGCTTTCATTGTTCTGGCGTGTGATCCTTTTACTCTTCTGAATTCGTCATGAGTTTCCGGATCAAGACTGTCAATACTTAATTGAATTCTGTCGATACCAATGTTTTTAAAATGTTTAGCTTTCTTTTCATTAAACAGCCATCCGTTTGTATCGCAGTTGATAAAGAATTTTTGCGGATCAATTGCCGCGACCAATTCATCAAGATCCTTAAAAATTAACGGCTCGCCGCCTGTAATTACGAACCTTGCCAGTCCCAGCTCATCGGCCTGACGGGCAAGCTCCTTTACATTTTCTATAGTAAACGACTTTTTATCAGTTTTCCCTTGGAACGGTTCAATAGAACAATGCTCGCATCTAAAATTGCACTGGTAATTATATTGAAACTGAATGATAGCAATGCTTTCCCCGCGTTTATATTTTTCTTCCAATTTTATCATTTTTTCATAAACGTAAGGTTTTTCCGTTTTCAATTTATTTCTATTTAAGGCTTCAGCCGGCTTTAAAGACTTATCTGACATTTATATTCCCTTAGTTTACTTTCACTTTTAAAAGACGTTTAGAATCTGTTATATTGACGAGGCTCTTTTATTTGAACCACCGGTTTTACCTCTGCCCCTGATAAAGGTCTTCCGCTGCAAAAATCGCAAATCTCCATATATTCAAGATTGTTCAGGTAAGCCCTGACTTTGCTCTTTGTTTCAATAAGACCAGTCCCGTCCAAGGGTTCTCTATATAAATCCACATAATCGCCAGGATTATCAGGAACGGCATTAAGCCTGGTTGCATTAGCCGAGTACGGACATCTGAATAATTTACCGTCAGATAATGTCGGCATATTTTTAGCGCAGCATAATTGAAAAATTTCTTTATTCCCTTCTGCCCCTCTGTTATGCTGCGAAATAGCAGAACAATCAAGCCATTCATTTACTTCTAATACATGATAAGAAATTTTAGTCTTCTCAAATATTTGTCTGAGTTCAGACAATTTTTTAGAAAGTTCCTTATAATCGGAGATAATAACCAAAACTTTATTATTTCTTAGATATTCCAGGTCTTTTTCCGCAGGAATTATTGTCCCGTTAGTATATAACACAATTCTTCCTGCTTTTGGTTCTTTTACTAATCGTTCTACAATAACAGTCCATTCTTTATTCATAAAAACTTCGCCGCCAATAACACGGAAATCCATAACATCATCAACTACGGCACAAAATCTATCAATTGAATTTAAAATCGCATTTGTATCGCAATTTTGTGGCTTTTCATAATACTGCATAAGATTGGAACAATCATTACATTTAAGAGAACATCGCTCTGTAATAATAATATCTATGCTTCTAAAAAATAGATTTACAGTATCCAGATAACCATTATGACATAAAATACAGTTATCTATTGCATACCTGGGATAATCCAAAGCCACTTCAGACTGCGAAACATCCATATCCTTTAATAATATCCCCCCCGCATACCAGTCCGGGAATCCTGTCCGGGTGATAAGATCAACAGCATCTTTAATAGCCACAACCGATATTATAATAACGGCATTTTCATACCTGTTTTTAAGTTCCGGAGTATATATAACATCCAAATTACAAAATTTTGTATTCGCAACTTTTATACTGTTATCACAGAAACATTCAACAGCTATACCTTCTTCTCTACAAATTGATAACAGCGTTTTACCGACAATCCCGGCTCCGGCTATGATTACAGGAAGTTGTTTACTTTTTATTTCAGCTAATATTTGTGTTTTTGTCATCATTGGACAACCCCTGGTTTACCGTATCGTTTATAAGCTTTTCGTCTGCAATAAAGAATTATGAGATTAACAAGCTGTAATTTTGCTAATATGGGCAAAATCCTGCTGTTCCCTTTAGACGGAGAATAATACCGTAAACTTTTTATGAAAACCGGGGAAGTAATAACTTTGTTAATTTCATCATGGATTTTCACTTTATTGCTTTTATTCACCAGCCGGCAGGTTCTGATAAAAAAAATAATCACATAATGGACAAGCGCATGTCCAACTTCTTTTTGAATGATTACCTTTTGAGTAAGAAATTCTTTAGTTACCTGAAAATATTCCTCCGCCTTTGTCCGGAAAATATTCATATCGTGAGTTAAACTATCACCATCTACTATTCCCATACTCGCCGAGACATGATTCTCATGCATCACATAAGTATAGACGCTCTTGTTAATAAACATTATATTCTTTATATGTTTAAGATACTCAAGATTAAATACAAAGTCTTCAAATAATTTCATATCTGCATTCGCCATGATTTTATTATCTTTAATAATAGAGGTTTTATACAGCCTTGCCCAACAATAACTAATCAAATGATTACTTGGATATTTAAGAAAGTGCCTGACAAAATTCGCCGTCTCTTCAACAGACAATATTTTTTTGTCCCCCTCAAATGGTTCCTGTTCAGGATGAAAAGATACATTTTGCTTAACAACCTGCCCGTTAGGAAGAAGTTTACTGAAATTACCCATTACCAGATCAGTCTCATTGTTCTGATACTCCGCAGTCAGAACTTCAATTGTAAAAGATTCGATTAAATCATCGGCATCCAGAAAAAATATATATTCCCCCTGCGCATGTAAAACGCCGTTATTTCTTGCAGTCGCCGGACCGCTGTTCTTCTGATTAATAATTTTAATTCTTTTATCGTTATTTGCGTAATTATCACAAATTTGTTTACTGTTGTCAGTAGAACCGTCATCGACAAGAATAAGCTCCAAATTTTGATAACTTTGCGAAATAACGCTAAGAACAGATTTATCCAGAAATTTTTCTGCATTATAGACTGGAATTATAACACTTACAAGCATACCACTACCCGGATTCCTCATTAAAAAAGATTACCCTGAAGCACTCACCAAAATGACAACTGACTAATTAATTTTAGCCGGACAACTAACCAAGGCTGAACAATTTTAGTATAAAACCCCGCAAAATGCAAAAATAGTTATCAGTAACCACTCTCACACTCAGAAAAACGACATTATACCGATACGCAACAACTCCGGACCATTTTACAACGACTTTAGACAACTTTACAACGACTCCGGACTATTCAGTCTTATTTTATCTGTATTTTTTGTCTCACTAATATAGGCAAGGAGGGCTGATGATACAATATACGAGCACAAAAGTTAAAGCCAGAGTTTTCAGGACCCCCGTCTGATGCAGATACCGACTGGGAAAATAAGCGGATAATTCTGTGGGATGAACCGGCAGGCATATACCAGAAGATGATGAATAAAAGTCAGGGGCAAAGATGACCCGTTAGAAATCCTCAGACCTGATTTTCCAGTTTCATAACTCCGATTTTCACCAGAGCATCCTGTGCAGCATTTTGTTCGGCTGTTTTTTTATTCTTACCTTCGCCGTTGCCATAACTGATATTATCAATGAATAATTCGACTGTGAAAATCTTATTATGATTAGGACCTTCTTCTTTAAGTATCTTATAGAGAGGATTTCCAAGCTTATGAGACTGCGTAAACTCCAGAAGCTGGCTTTTGAAATTGTGGTCGACAAAAAGAATACCTTCCTTGATACCGGGTTTGATGATGACTTTGGAAACAAATTTGCGCGCCGTGTCAAGTCCTTTATCAAGATAAATAGCACCGACAAGAGCTTCCAAAGCATTAGAGACAATTGAATGTGCGCCTTTTTCACTCATAGAAGGAAAAGCATGACTGACAAGCATATAATCCATCAGCCGGATACCTTCAGCAGCATGAGCAAGGGCAATGCGGTTAACAAGTTGTGAGCGGGTTTTGGTCAGGAAGCCTTCGTCTTTCTCAGGGAAATCCCTGAATACATACTCGCCGATAATCAATCCTAAGACGGAATCTCCTAAAAACTCCAGACGCTCATTGGAGCGCAGATTGTAATCAGAAAATTCCGCAAATGAACGGTGAGTTATTGCCTTAACATAAAAAATCGGATCTTTTATCTTATAACCAAGTAACTTCTCAAGCTTACCCAATTTTTCTGCCAGTATTTTTGCGAAATTATCAGGATAGCTTTTGAATTTCGATTTACTGTTAAAAGACCTTAACCTTGTTAAGAAGCTTCGTACCCTAAGATTCAAACATTAATTCCTATATTTTTTGAATAATAATGAAGCATTATGCCCGCCGAAACCAAAGGTATTACTTAAAGCGTAAGTAATATCTTTTTTCACGGCAACTTTAGGTGTATAGTTCAGGTCGCATTCCGGATCCGCTTCATCCAAATTAATTGTAGGAGGGATAATACTATTTTTAATTGCCATAACAGAGGCTATTGCTTCAACCGCACCAGCAGCACCAAGCAAATGACCTGTCATTGATTTGGTTGAACTGATAGCAAGCTTATAAGCATGTTCTCCAAATAATGTCTTGATTGCGATAGTTTCATTCAGGTCATTATAATGAGTTGAAGTACCGTGAGCATTTATATAATCAACCTGAGAAAGTTCAATGCCGGCATCTCTGACAGCTTCTCTCATTGACCGCACAGCACCTTCGCCACCTGGCGATGGAGCTGTAACATGATAAGCATCGTCAGTAAGACCCATACCAACTAATTCAGCATAAATTTTTGCTCCACGATTAACGGCATGTTCAAGTTCTTCAAGAATAAGCATACCGCTGCCTTCGCCCATGACAAAACCATTACGGTCTTTATCAAACGGGCGGGAAGCTTCCAGATATCTGTCATTCCAGGTAGATAAAGCTTTGAGAGAATTAAATCCGCCGATTGCCATTTCAGTAATAGTCGACTCACTGCCACCGCAGAACATAATATCGGCTGACCCTCTCTGAATAAGCATCAGAGCATCAGCAATAGCATGTGATGAAGTAGCACAGGCTGAAGTAGTAGCATAATTAGGACCTTTAACTCCAAATTTAATTGCCACATGTCCGGCAGCTATATTAGAAATCATCATCGGCACAAAGAAAGGACTTATACGGCTTGCGCCTCCCTGGAAGAAAGCAAAATGCTGTTTCTGGTTTGTATCCATTCCTCCAATACCGCTGCCGAAAACAACACCAAACCTTTCGAGGTCAACTTTTTCGAGATTAATTTCAGAGTCTGTCAAAGCCATTTCAGCCGTAGCAACAGCAAACTGGGCATAAGGGTCCATACGTTTTACGCTTTTTTTATCAATCCAAATACCCGCGTCAAAGTTCTTAACTTCCGCGGCAAACTTGGTGTCAAAACTTGACGCATCAAATTTAGTAATCATGCAAACGCCGTTACGCCCCTCAATCATACCCTGCCAGGTTTCGTTAAGACCAATGCCAACTGGAGTAATTGCACCCATACCGGTTACTACTACTCTCCTTCTGCTCATACAAGACTCCTCAAATAATTTTTAATGAAAATAATCGATAATTCAGGAAATTGCGGCGCAAGATAATATCTCGCGCTGACAACTTCATTTAAACGAATAAACTTCTGCGTTAAAAGCCGGAAGGCTGACGCGAAAATATTTATTCAAACTCTATTGGAACAGTACCGCTCAAGCAATAATACTTAAGATACTTTTTCCTTTAAATATTTTACAGCATCGCCAACTGTGCCAATCTTTTCAGCATCTTCATCCGGAATAGAAATACCGAAAGAGCTTTCAAATCCCATAACTAATTCTACGATATCAAGTGAATCAGCACCAAGATCATTAGTGAAAGAAGCTTCAGATGTAATCTGTGAATCTTCAACACCTAATTTGTCCATTACGATTTCTTTTACTTTAGCTTCAACGTCCATTTTTTCTCCTATTGTTTATAGTTAATTAAGAATTTATCCTATCACATCGCCATTCCGCCATCAACGGAAATAACCTGTCCGGTAATGTAGTCACTATCCGGACCACATAAGAAGCTTACCGCTTTAGCGACTTCCTGAGCCGTACCTTCCCTTTTAAGGGGCACACCACTCAAAACTGCTTCTTTCTGTTTTTCATTTAATTTTGCTGTCATATCAGTCGTGATAAATCCGGGAGCAACGGCATTAACCGTAATATTGCGCGAGGAAAACTCCCTTGCGTTTGATTTAGTAATACCGATAACACCAGCCTTTGCAGCCACATAGTTAGCCTGTCCGGCGTTGCCAATAATTGCCACAACTGAAGTAATGTTAACAATCTTGCCATAACGCTGAGCCATCATAGGCTTTATCGTGGCTTTTGTATAATTAAAAACACTTTTAAGATTCGCATTTATTACAGTATCAAAATCATTCTCGGACATTCTGAGCAAAAGACCATCTCTTGTAATACCGGCATTGTTTACAAGTATGTCCACTCCGCCCAAATTTTCAATTGCAAACTGAACTGTCTTTTCAGCTTCTCCGAATGAAGAGGCATCAGCCTTAAACGATAATACCTTTATACCATCTTTAGTTAAATCGGACTCAATCTTTTTCGCAGCTTCTTCACTGCTCTGATATGTAAAAACAACATTGCAACCTTTAGAAACTAGGTCTTCAACAATTGCTTTTCCAATTCCTCTTGAGCCACCTGTAACAACAGCCCGTTTGCCTGTTAAATTCAATTTCAATCCCGCGCTTTGTCTAATCTTTTATGTTAGTTAAATATTCATCACGATATTTTGAGAGTTCATCAAAGCCGTCCTGACCGAGAATATACTTTAGTTCTTCTTTACATACGTCAAAAACAGTAGAAGACTGGTTCTCAGCTTTATTGCAATAGTGCATACGGTCAATATGTTCATCGTCTATGGAAAGTTCCCCATCTGAAATAACCAGCGGAAACAATATACAATAAAGAGGTTTATATTTCCACTTATTTTCACCCTCTTCCATCGCAATTTTTTGCAATGTACAAAAACCCTGCTGGTCCAGGAAAACACATTTCCCGTTATAAACTTCAGTACCAACAGCAACACCTGAGGCAAAATCTTCATCCGCAACAGGTTCTTCAAACCAAGCCGAAGTATCAGTAGTCTGGGAGTCATCCATCGACTTGATAATACGGTCTTTCATTCCCATTATCATTTCGCACTCGGTGCTTTCAGTATATACACCGTGACAACAGCACTCGCCGGAACAGATATAGATATCACAGCCTTTGATAAACTTATGAGTAAAGACTACTGGGTCTATTTTAAGCCCCTTGATAACTCTTCTTTCTGTATCTGACATCTTTACAAATACTTTTCCAGATCAGAATATTTCTCAATTCCGATACATGGGATATTTGGATTAATTCTCTTAACGAGACCCTGTAAAACTTTACCAGGACCTATCTCAACAAACTCTTCAACGCCATCAGCTATCATGCTGACAATTGTTTCTTCCCATCTGACAGGCGAATCGAGCTGTTTAATAAGCAAGTCCTTAATCTCATCTTTATCCGTAACAGGTTTTGCAGTTACGTTAGCATAAACAGGGATCTTAGCGTTGTATATGTTTGTACTATCCAGATTTGTCTTAAATTCATCAATGGCAGGTTTCATCAGAGGAGAATGGAAAGCTCCGCTTACAACAAGTTCTTTAACGAGCTTTGCGCCGTTCTGTTTGCAAAGCTCCATTGCCTTGCGCACCCCTTCGACTGAACCGGAAATAACAATCTGTCCGGGAGAATTAAAATTAGCACACTGAACAATGCCCGTTTCTGATGCTGCTCTGCAAAGTTCAACAAGCTTGTCCGCCTGAAGTCCTACAATAGCCGCCATTGTACCAGGGAACTGAACACCCGCTCTCTGCATAGCTGCGCCACGAGCACGTACAAGCCGGACAGCATCAGAAAACTGGATAGCACCGGCAACAACCAAAGCCGAGTACTCTCCTAATGAATGACCGGCAACCATATCAGTATCAAAATTTCTTAACAGACTTGCAAGAACAACGCTATGAAGAAATATTGCAGGCTGAGTAACCTCTGTCTGCTTCAGGCTTTCTTCCGGACCATTAAACATAATATTAGAAAGCTTAAGTCCGATGGCTTCGTCAGCCATTAAAATCATTTCTTTTGCTTTAACAGAATTGTCAAAGAGGTCCTTTGCCATTCCGACATACTGCGACCCCTGCCCGGGAAAAATAAAAGCTCTTTTCACCATTATTAGTCAATTCCCCATACAAGATAAGCTGAACCCCATGTATAACCAGCACCAAAGGCAGCTAATATCAGTTTATCACCTTTCTTAATCTTTCCATTGCGGTAATACTCAACCAGACAGGAAGGAATCGTAGCTGCAGTAGTATTGCCATATTTATCAATATTAATTGTAACCTTATCACTTGAAATACCGCAACGCTTTGCCGTGGCATCAATGATTCTGAGATTTGCCTGATGAGGCACAAGATAAGCGATGTCTTCCGAACGAAGATTATTTCTTTGCATAATTTCGTGGCTTACATCAGCCATACTTACAACGGCTACTTTATAAACGGCTTTACCATCCTGATGAATATAATGTATTTTATCATCAACTGTCTGATGAGTTGGTGGATTTAAGCTACCGCCTCCTTTTATGCAAAGCGATTCCCTGCCAGACCCGTCAATGTGAAGTATTGTATCTATAAGACCATAGTTAAGGTCTTCAGTTGGTTCCAATAAAACAGCCGCAGCACCATCACCAAAAAGAACACAGGTATTCCTGTCAGTATAATCTATAAACGCAGTCATTGTATCTGCGCCAACAACAATAACTTTCTTATGCACACCACTTTCAATAAAACTTGCACCCGTTCTTAGTGCAAATAAAAACCCTGAACAGGCAGCTGATAAATCAAAGCCCCATGCATTCTTCGCTCCGATATTATCTTGTATAAGGCAGGCACTTGCCGGAAAAAGCATATCCGGTGTTACAGTCGCACAGATAATTAAATCAATTTCTTCAGGTGAAATATTTCTTGTCTTAAGCAAATCCTGAACTGCGAGCGTTGCCATCTGACTTGTAGCACCCTGTTCCATTATTCTGCGTTCTTTGATGCCGGTACGGCTCATTATCCACGCATCGGAAGTCTCGACTACATTTTCAAAATATTTATTATCTAAAATTTTTTCCGGGAAATGCATCCCTACGCCGGTAATTACAGCGTTGTATTTTCTATTATTCTGAGATGTTTGCATATTCTTTAAGCGACTCTTCGATTTTATTAATTATTTTTTTATCATGCATTGCTTTGGCCTGGAGAACCATGTTCTTTATAGCAAGAACACTACTCGAACCATGCCCGATAATACTGATGCCTTTAACACCTAAAAGCGGCACGCCACCATAGGTCTGATAATCAAATTCCTTTAAGACTTTCTTAAAGGTGCCTTTCATCATCAGGACTCTCAGTTTATTTATAAGACTTCTGTCGGCAAATACCTTAAACTTACTCTTAAGCAAGCCGACAAAACTTTCAGCAAATTTCAGTACAATATTGCCAACAAAACCATCACATACAACAACATTGACCTTACCGCCAAAAATATCCCGGCCTTCAATATTACCAACAAAATTTAATTTAGTTTTCTTTAACAGTTTAAAGGCTGCAAGAGTTACTTCATTACCCTTACTGTCTTCTTCGCCTACGCTTAACAGACCAACCGATGGGTCCGGTATCCCATAAATCTCTTTTACAAAGATAGAACCCATTATCGCATATTCAAGTAAATGCTGAGCTTTTGAGTCAACACTTGCCCCGACATCAAAGATTGTAACCACTTCCCCTTTTGAGGGCATGAAAGTCCCAATAGTAGGACGACCTACACCAGGTATCTTACCGATTAGCATAGTCGAAGCCGCCATTACAGCTCCGGTATTACCGGCACTTACAAAAGCATCTGCCTGCCCGTCTTTAACACATAAAGAACCAATAACAATCGAACTGTTTTTCTTTGCAACAATCGACTTGACCGGCGACTCAGACATAGATATGACCTCATCGGCATTAATGATGCAGGTCTTATCAAACTCAATATTATTTGACTTAAGCACTTCGAGAATTTCTTTTTCCCGACCGACAAGATATAACTTAATTGCAGGGTTCTCATTCTGCGCCTGAATTGCTCCAAGTACGGCATTCTGAGGGGCATAATCACCCCCCATTGCATCTACAACAATTCTACAGTAAGAACTAACCTCGGAATGTTCCATAGAAGGGATCAGCCTTTGGGTATAAGCATTGAGCGAGTGGCATAATATCCACAGTTCGGACAAGCCCTGTGATTTAATTTCATTTCGCCGCAATTACTACAGGAAGCTAAAGTTGGAGCTTCAGCTTTGTAATGCGTTCTTCTTTTGTCTCTTCTGCTCTTTGACCATTTACGTTTAGGATTTGGCATTTCTTATCCATTATTTATTTATTAATTTTATTCTTCAGTTTAAGCAAAGCCGCCCACTGCGGATTGAAATCGTCTTTAATGCAATTGCATTCGTAATTGTTAAGATTCTTCCCGCAATCCGGACAAATACCCTTACAGTCTTCACGGCAGAGATTCTTCATCGGCATTGAAAGCACGGCATAATCTTTCACATCTTCATCAAGCTTTATTTTATCAATCTCAGGTTCAATATAATATAAATCTGTTGAACTATCATTACCCGGATCCTGTCCGAATAAATATACCAGCCTGAATTTATTATTTAACTCCGCTGAGAACTCCTCCCCACATCTGTCACAAATTAAATCCGCCTTACTGTCCAAATCGCAGTTGAGAACAATCTGACTGTGCGACTTATCCATTCTGACCTTTAACTTCACCTCACCATTAAATGGCTTTGCCAGTCCAAGTTTTTCAGCCCTTTCATCTAAATCCAAATCATGCAGACCATCGGTAAAATTTGTATATTTTATAATCATCACATAAATCTTTCGAAAACAGGGTCAAAATATAATTATCTCTGACCTAAGAGTCAACTTTTTCCTGCATTTATAAATTTACAGGTTATCAGCAAAATATCCCGTTTTTACATAAGCTGTTATCAAATTTAGCATAGTTAAATCCATGAATCATCTTATAAACTTGCTTTTTCAGTAATAAATCCATCCAAATCACCATAAATTAAACGAATTATACAGAATAATCCCTTCCACACTACCAAAGCTTAAATACACTCACATTATATATTTTCCATTAATATTTAATAAAAATATATACCCGTGTAAAAAAATAAACATCTGCATTTCAATAAATCCTGCTGCCTGACTCTTTTAGTATCAGCTCTGACTCCCATTTGTTTTCTTCATTTACACAGAAATATTTGTGCTTCCATTCTAAGAAGTTATGCGTTTTACAATCAGCCTCAGCCCGGAGGCCAGTTCATCTTACGGCCGCCAAGCAGATGTATATGGAGATGCGGCACTTCCTGTCCGCTGTCTTTTCCGCTGTTTATTACCAGTCTGTAACCATTCCGACTTAAATTTTCAAGCTTTGCGACTTCATTAGCCGCATCGAAGAGTTTGCCAAGCAGGTCGGAATGCTCGCTTCCCTTAATCTCGCAAGCATCCGCTATGTCAAGCTTAGGAATTATTAATACATGCACCGGAGCCTGCGGATTAATATCCCTGAAAGCAAGCACTTCATCAGTTTCATAGATTATTTCAGCTGGGATTTCTTTTCTTATTATTTTTGAAAATATTGTCTCGCCCATTTTATTCTCTTCCTTTTTCAATATCGAATTTCTTTATTTTAGCGTATAAATGACTTCTTTGTATCTCAAGAAGTTCCGCAGTTTTACTTATGTTCCAGTCGTTTACTTCTAACTGTTTTAAGATAAAAGCACGCTCAGCTTTCTCCTTAAAATCCTGGAATGAGTTATTAATATTAAGAATATCATCCAGATTTGTAGCGTGCGGAGGTACGAGGCTGTAAATATCCTTATCCCGTATCTCTTTGTCAGGAATCATTATCAGCACCCTTTCAACAAAGTTTCTCAGCTCACGTATATTGCCGGTCCAAAGCTGCCCCTGCAGAGCTTTCATGGCACTCCCTGCAAATTCAACAGCGGGAATTTTATACTTTGAACAAATATCATTCGCAAAATGATTAACTAAAATGGGAATATCTTCAACCCTGTCGCGAAGCGGAGGAACAGTCATGGGGATTACATTTAATCTGTGAAAAAGATCCTCCCTGAAATTACCTTTTTCAATTTCTTCTTTAAGATTCTTATTTGTCGCCGAAATAATTCTTACATCCACCTCAATCTTCTTTGCACCGCCGACCCTGTCAATCCTGCCCTCCTCGATAGCACGCAACACTTTAGCCTGAGCCTGAAGTGTCATATCGCCAATTTCATCAAGGAACAGCGTTCCCTTATTCGCAAGTTCGAACTTCCCGATCCTCTGCTGGAATGCGCCGGTAAAAGAGCCTTTCTCATGACCGAAAAGTTCGGACTCAATCAGCTCATTTGGAATTGCCGCACAGTTCACTTCAATAAACTTCTGCCCAGCTCTCTGGCTTCTCCGATAAATTTCACGGGCGACAAGTTCCTTGCCTGTTCCATTTTCACCACTTATTAAAACGCGGACATCCATAGGAGCCACGCGTGCGATTATGTCTATAATATTTTGTATCGCATGACTCCTGCCGATAATCGTATCACCTGCCGTAATAGTTTTTTTTAGCTCTTTGTTCTCCTTAATGAGTTTTACCTGATTAAGAGAATTACGCACGCTGAGTAAAAGCTTTTCGCGGTCAATCGGCTTTTCGATAAAGTCAAAAGCTCCGAGTTTTGTTGCTTTAACAGCATTCTCAAGACTGCTGAAAGCTGAAATTACAATTACGCTGATATCAAGGCTGTTATCCTTTAATTTTTTTAATACCTCAAAACCATTCATGTCAGGCATCTGAATATCAAGTATAAGACAGTCGAAGCCTCCGGAAATTATCTTCTCAATGCCCGCATCACCGCTGGTCGAATAATCAACCTGATAATCCTCATACTCAAGAATCATCTTTATGCTTTCGCATATCTCAATTTCATCATCGATTACTAATATTGAACTCATAGTGTGTATCTGATAAAAGTTAATGGATAAAAGACCAGTACTTCAGAGGGGAGCAAATGTTTATTTTCCTTTAATCCCATGCCGAACAACCTGCCCAGGTAATCAGCAAACAAATCCCGCCTGTCTATTGAAGCCTGAACATAAAATTTCTCCTCAAATTCCTCTACAAAGATGCCGATTATTTCAGTAAAATCAAAAATACCGGATATATAAGCCAGATAAGCACTGCCGAAAAAATGAGCAAGCTTATCTTTATCGCCAAAGCTGTCCGGCGGAGTATCAAATAACAGCTTTGATGGCAGGTTCTCATTCTTCCGATAAAATACCGGGTCGCATGAAGAAGGAAGCGGAATATTAACAGACAGCTTAAGCAATGGCAAAAGCACCGGGATATTATTATAAGGAATAACTGCAAAAGTAAGATTGAGCAAAGATTCGGAATAATCATCATCGGTATAATTAAGCGCACGGCAGTATAAAGAATCCGTGGATGCCAGGTCATTGCAGGTTTGTTTCAGCAGGATAAAAGAATCCGAGGCAATGTATTTTGACAAATAATTAATACCTGCACCAAGTTTAGTTGTCCGGGCCTGAGCATCGGCTGAAAATAACCGGAGTAATGAAGCCGCTATTATTATTTTAATGCCGGTCAAAATCATTTTTATATTGGATAATTATCTCTTCAGCAATATGATAAGGGGATAAATGACCTAAACTAACTTTGGCAAGAAACTCGTTTAATGATGCTTCTCTCTCCATCGTCCACAATTCCTCTTTAATCTGCGTCTCAATAATATTTTTAATTCTTATTTTGGAATTAATCTCCCGTTTTTTCTGAAACCTGCCATCGAGCGCAAGATAATCTTTATGCAGGGCAATAACATCCGCGATTTCCGTTATTCCCTTATTCTCGGTTGCAACTGATTTTATAACAGGCGGCATCCATGTATGTTCATCATGACTGCGCGTCATAAGAGAAGCCTGCAAGGATAACAGGGCATTATCGGCTCCGGGGCGGTCGCTTTTATTCAGAACGAACATATCTGCAATTTCCA
This sequence comes from Ignavibacteria bacterium, assembly GCA_037140715.1. Classification (GTDB taxonomy): domain Bacteria; phylum Bacteroidota; class Ignavibacteria; order Ignavibacteriales; family SURF-24; genus JAUZPB01. Next base: position 2,956 of record JBAXDX010000036.1, on the reverse strand, counting down.
TCAGCCCGGCTTTCATTGCCTGGATTGAATCTCCGGATTCAGGAACAAGCGTTACCATAGTAGTGTCGGCAGTCCGGGCAATATCAAGCTCGGACTGACCGACACCAACAGTTTCAAATAAAATGTAATCAAACCCGGCGGCATCAAGAACATCGGCAGCATCAATTGTCTTTTTGCTTAAACCACCAAGACTGCCGCGGGTAGCCATACTGCGGATAAAAACTCCCTCGTCCATTCCAATTTCGCTCATCCTTACCCGGTCGCCTAAAAGCGCTCCTCCGGTAAACGGACTTGTCGGGTCAACTGCAATTATCGCCACAGTTTTATTCCGGCTTCTGAAATACTTTGTCAACTGATTTGTCAGCGTGCTTTTACCTGCCCCAGGAGGTCCGGTTATCCCGATTCTGTATGCTTTCCCCGTCTTCGCATAAATATTTTTGAGCAGCTCCTTCGAATTTTCATCTCCCTGTTCAATAATTGTAATGGAACGCGAGACGGCTCTCTTCTCTCTTTGTAATATTTTCTCTATTAAGGTTTGAGCAGTCATTTATTTGTACAATTTATTTTTCACGATATATTCATTTACCTTATCAGGAACAAGAAAATTAACCGGCAGATTATGACTAACGCGACGCCTGATGTCAGCAGCCTTAATATCTATTGCCGGCGTCTTTACGAACGCTGCCATTTCATAATACTTATCCCGCGCAAAGACTTTTTTTTCAACTTCACGATCCATTACAATCAGTTTTGCAAGTTTCAGGATTTCGTCAGGCTCTTTCCAGGTATAAAACTTTTCGAGGTTATCGTAACCGATTATCACTTCAAGTGAACCATACATTTCTTTAAGTTCTCTTAAAGTGTCAATAGTGTAGGAAATGCCCTCTCTGTTAATTTCTGTAAGTGAAATATCAAAATATGGAATATCCTTAACTGCAAGCTGTACCATTTTCAGTCTGTCAGCCGGCAGGGAATTGTTATTTTCAGTTTTATGAGGAGAAACATGACACGGGATAAAAATAATTTTCTCAAGATTTCTTAATTCTACAAGAGCCTGCGCTGTAATCAAATGACCATGATGTACCGGGTCAAAAGTGCCACCAATTATTCCCACACTTTTCATCTATAAAAATTCCTTATACTCTATAAACAAATGCGTAAACATTTCATGGATTTTATGGCTGCAAAATTCAAGGCTTTCTTTTTTTGAAAGAACTTTATATAAAGTTCTGAAATGCTCAAAATTTTCTATTGTCATAATTCCGTTAACAGTAATCAGGAAACTATTAAGTTTGCCGGTATGCTGAAGGAAGCTGTTGTACGATATGTCACAGGAAGAAAAATCTTCAAAAAGTCTGGTTTCAAAATAATTCAGTCCGATAAGTCCGATTTTCTCACTCCCCGACCTCCCCGCTAATATATTATAATCCTCATGATTTAGCAGATTAAAATATTTTACAATATCAGCCGGTGTGATGCCAATTAAATTTGAGAATAAAACCAGAATATTAGGCGACTCCTGATGTATCTTTTCGGCAATGATTCTTTTAATTCCATGCCAGATATTGCTCGTCCTTACAAAATGCGTAGTAATATTATCATTTAGAAAACACTCGGGAAGAAAATCTTTATCTCTTTCATCAAAAAAGTAAACTGTTTCATAAAGATTAAGACGGGACAGTATATCGAAATGATTCATATATAAGCTGTTGTAAAGCAGGGAAGAATCCTCCTGATTTAACTTCTCAAATACAGGCACGATATCCCTGTTATATATGGGAGATGTTGGCGCTATAAAAATATATGACTTGGATGGCATATTTGATTAATGAATAATGATAATTTTATTAGTCCGGGTTTTTTATATAACAGAATTATTTAACCCGGCTTACCCGGATAGTTCGCGGTTAATAATTTTTCTTTCATTCCTCACAGAAAGCATAACCACAGTAAAGAATAAAGCTGAAGAAAACAAAATAAATAAGATGCCAATAAATATAGGCAATCCTGAACTAACTGTAAAATTCCATATAAAATGAATCATCACAGCGATTATAAAGCCAATGACAGGGAAAACAGGTACTGCAGCTGATTTTCTGAACTCAGCCATGTACAGAAATGCACCGAAAGTTCCGGTACATATCAGGTGCATTGCGGCAGAGAAAAATGAGCGCATAATAATTAATTCAACAAACATAATGAGGTTTGAGCTGTCAGCCATAAAATAGAGAAAATTTTCTGTCATCCCGAAACCAAGTCCGATTGCTCCGCCATAGATAAATCCATCAGTAATATTATAAGATTTCTTCCGCGGGACGGTAAAAAACAGGAATAATCCTTTTGCCAGTTCCTCGACAACAGGAGCAGCCATCAATTGCCCGGCAGCCCCGCTAATCCTGTGCTGATGAAACAAAAGGCTAATGCCACTTTCAAGTATAAGACTGCCAACAGAAGCAATAAAAGCAGCTCCCAGAGCGCCCCGCAAAAAGTTCAATAATATCAGTCTGAACTGCCGGCGGTCATACTTATCCAGCCGCCAGACAAATATCAGAAAGCACGTTATCGGAACAATGACCGCTATGACTGAGACTGATAAATTCATATTTAGTTTCATATACGGGTTAATTTATATTTCACCTTAATATAGCAATAAGGATGAATAAGAAACAATCATTTTATTGCAGTTTATGAGTTTGTCCTATCGGTAATTCAAAATACCATCTGACATAGTTCCCTTCAATATTTTTTCACGTATCCATATTATTTTATTTAAAATTCCGGCTGAAGTAACCCGGAGCTTAACATTATTAACTTCCATGAAGAGAAAAATAAGTGTTTTTGAAAATCAAATAGAATGCCAGGACAGTCTAAAAGTATCGACAACCACACTAAAAAGTCGGTTTTGACACTAAAAGAGTCGGCGCCGACACTAAAAGAGTCGGCGTTGACACTAAAA
>JBAXDX010000035.1:0-26694 GCA_037140715.1 Ignavibacteria bacterium | reverse complement strand
AGCGTCACGGGTCAATCGGAAAACTCCAAGTACCTCGTGAGAACGTCACGGGTCAATCGGAAAACTCCAAGTACCTCATGAGAGCGTCACGGGTCAATCGGAAAACTCCAAGTACCTCGTGAGAGCGTCACGGGTCAATCGGAAAACTCCAAGTACCTCGTGAGAACGTCACGGGTCAGTCGGAAAACTCCAAGTACCTCGCGAGAGTCAAAGTTCCCGAATTAGGAAAGAAAAATAATTTTTTCTTATTTTTTTTCTCCTTCCTGTTTTAGTTCTTCCGGCCGGTTTCTCGTTTATTGCCGGAATATCTGTTACTTTCGATTTGTAAGGGCTGAATGTCCTCTGCTTCAGGTTATTTACTGATATTTTCAAATATAGCAAAGTAGAAATGCACAGATTCACCAAATATGTACGACATCCTGAAAATACAGGAGCGGGAGGAAGTAAGCCGGACAGTTTTCATGCAAATGATATATTATGGCTTTATACTATGAGTCCTCCTGCGAAGTGATCCATAATTTCCTGATTTTCTGATTATTTTTGGGTTACATTTACTTCTGAGGCAACGATATGTTTTTTATACCTGCAGGGTTCCATTAATTATGAGTCAATCCGCCAGTTTCAGTCAGATTTTTTTTATTCACAATACATTTTTATATATTATACCCCATTATTAAATAAAAGAAAAATGACACATAATACTGACCTGAATCTGACACCTGAAAATCTTTACAGCTTATTTGAGAAAGCTCCGATTGGTTTCCTCTTCTTTACTTCTGACTGGACGATAAGACTAATTAACCAGAATTTCTTTGATATCGGCTTGTTTGAAACTAACGAAGCTTCTTCCTTTATCGGACAAAATATCCTTGAGTCTGAACTCCCTGAACTTCTGAATATCAGGGCAGAACTTGAAGAATTACAGAAAAATATATTTTTTGAAAAGGAAATTGGTAATGTTAAGACAATTACCGGCGGTCAGATTTCCATAATCCTTAAGGGGGCATCTTTTTTCAACGAGGATGATTTTTCAGGTGGTATTCTTATTCTTGAGGATATAAAAGTAGTATCGGATTCGCGGAAAGATGATATATTTAACGGAGACCTGATTGACAGTCTGGTCAAAGACTTTAGCGATATTTTTTTTGTTACGGATAATGCTTTCCATGTGAAATATTGTTTTAGTAGCGAGATGTTCAATGATAAGATAAATGCGTCATATCTCACGGGTACCAGGCTTGATGAAGTTTTTAATGTTGCGTTTGATGCCGATATTTCATTCATTTTAAGTCGGCTAAAAGAAACTGCCGAGAAGATTGAATCTGAAATTGTTCTTACAACCTGTGGTATTCAGGTTGTCTTTCAGCTAAAAGCGGTGCCTTATTTTGCAGGGAAGGAGAAGGCTGATTTTTTTCTTTTTTTCTTAAAGGATGCTTCACAGGGATTGAATGAGGAGTTTCACAATAAGAGTGAAATAGCGGAACTTAAACAGTATCAGTTTATTACCTCGGCTGTAACTGATGCTGTTATAGCTACTGATATGCAGGGTAATATTAACTTTTGGAATAAGTCTTCCGAGAATCTGTTTCAGTATTCCCGTAGTGAGGTCTTTGGAAAATTTATTGGTAAGGTTATAAAAGATTTTGATAATAATTATTTTAAAAATATAAAAGAAGAGATTAATAAGAACGGTTACTGGGAGAGTGACCTCAGGATATTTAACAAAGCCGGCAATGAGGAGTATCTTTCACTTAAAATAAGCTTTACAGGTGATGATGACTTTCGTTCGGTTGTATTCTTATGCAGTAGTGTAACAGAGCGCATCAGGATAGAGCGTGAGCTGAGAATTTCCGAGGAGCGATTTCGCAATATTGTAATTAATGCTAACGAATTTATCTGCAATCTTGATATCGAAGGTAATATTATATATATGAATCCGAGTTTCATACGTGCATTTGAATATAGCGAAGGTGAACTGTTGCAAAGGAGAATTCAGGATTTATTTGCTCCTGAGTTTAGTGGTTCTAACGGGTTTGATATTAAGAACTTTACAGGATTTCACTTACAGGCAATTGAAATAAGTTGTCTGACAAAAAGTGGCAGGGCGATGTCCATACTTGCCAATTTCTCGCCAATTGTTAATTTTGATAACACTATACGTTACTTTAACGGCATCTTTACCGACATTACCGAAAAGAAGAAAGCGGAAAAGGAGCTGTTAACTGTGCGTTCAGTCTATGAGGTTTCAAGAGACGGTATCTCAGTCGAAGTCGGGCGAAAATTTATTCTTATCAACAATTCATTCGCTAAAATGTTTGGTTATAAAAAGCCTTCGGAGCTTTTGGGTAAGGAAACCCTCGATATAGTCGCCGATGAAGATATTCCCAAAGTAGCCCGCTATATAAAAGACAGGGAAAATAAAGAGCAGTCGCCAAATCGTTATGATTTTGTCGGTAAAAGCAGGGACGGTTCCAGGTTTTTCGTAGAAGCCTCTGTTACATCCTATGAGTCTGATAATAAAGTTTACACGGTCAGGGTCTGCCGTGATATTACAGAGAGAAAGCATGCACAGGAAGCACTTAAGGATTCGGAGGAAAAGTATAGAAGTATTACAGAAAATATTGACGATTTTCTTTGGACTGCCGAAGTGGTAAACGGCCGCTTAAGACCGGTTTTTTATACTTCATCAATCGAAAAAGTTACCGGCTACGAACAGGAACGATTCCTTTCCCGGTCAAATCTCTGGTTCAGGATTATTTATCCTGATGATACGGGGCTGTTTAAGAAGAAGTTGCGTAATCTGGTTGGGGATATTGCGAGGAATTCAGATGAGTTTGAGTTCAGGATATTAAACAAACCCGGCAATATTGTATGGGTCAGAAATAAGGTTAAAGTAATCAGGGATAAGGATAACCGGACAATAAAAATATACGGACTTATAAGCGATATCTCGCTTAGTAAAAAAGCGGAAGAGGAATTAAAGAAATCTGCGGTAGAACTTCGTGAGCTTAATGATACGAAAGATAAGTTTATCTCGATTATTTCTCATGATCTTCGCACTCCGTTCAGTTCAATCATGGGTTTTACGGAGATATTACTTGGGCAGAAGAATATGAGCGATGCTCAGCGGACACAGTATATCGAGTTTATTCAGCAGTCATCGCAGAATATGCTTGCGCTGGTTAATTCGTTGCTTGACTGGACAAGGCTTCAGACCGGAAGGATTAAGTTTGAGCCTCAGAGGTTTAATGCTACCGAGTCGATAAGTAAATCGATTGCAATTGTTGGTGGTGTGGCGTTGCAGAAAGGCATTAAGCTTGTATCAGTAGTTCAGCCCGATCTTTTTATTCATGCTGATTTGAATCTGTTGCTTCAGGTTGTAAATAATCTTCTTGGCAACTCAATTAAGTTCACACCCCGTGACGGGCAGATTACCATCTACGGCGAGCTGAATAAGCAGCTTAATAAAGTGCAGTTTATAATTGAAGATACTGGTACGGGAATCAGGAAAGAAAACCTGAGCAAGCTCTTTAAGGTGGATTCCAAGTTTACGCTCGAAGGTACGGCAGGTGAAAAGGGAAGCGGTCTCGGTCTTTCTATTGTGCATGATATCATAGAAAAACATGGCGGTGAAATTTGGGTGGAAAGCGAATACGGCAAAGGCTCCAAATTTTTCTTCACTATTCCGACTGCTTCGGCCAGTATACTCCTTGTTGACGACAGCCGTACTGACAGACTGCTTTATTCAAAGATATTGAAGAATATTATTCCACAGTATAAAATAGATGAAGCCGATAACGGTAGGGAAGCACTTGAAATGATTCTGAAGAATCTTCCGGCACTGGTCATTACAGACCATCACATGCCGGAAATGGGCGGATATGATATGGTTAAAAGTATTAAGTCCGGCAATTTGCAGACGAAGCCGCCGGTTATTGTCTTAAGTTATGACGTTAGTAAAAATATAATGGAGGAATACAGGGAATTAGGAGTTGAATATGTATTCCAGAAGCCTGTTATTTTAAGCAGTTTTAAGGAAGCGATCGAAAAGTCGCTTAAGAAAGCGCTTGCTCAATAGCTTACGATCTGAGCTTTTTGATATTTTGCTCAATTGTTTCCGCGACAGCACTTAGGGGTACGACATATTTAGCAAGATTGAAATTGACAACGCTCTGCGGCATAGACGGTGCTATAGCCGTTGCCGGGTCCTGAGCTATTACTATTCCGCCTGCGGCAGATATGTATCCCGCGCCGGTGCATCCGTCATGCCCCATACCGGTAAGGACTACTCCAATTAAGTTGGAACCGAAGGTTTTGGCGGCACTTCTAAATAAAGGATCAGCGGCAGGTTTTACGAAATTTTCAGGCGGAGAGTCCGACAGCTCAATTTCAAGTTTTTGTGAATTTATCAGCATGTGCCTGTCGCCGGGAGCAAGGTATATCTCGCCCCGTTTTATCGGAAGACCTTCTTCGCCTAAGTGTACCGGCATCTTTATTTCTTCATAAATTCTTTCCGGAAAGGATTTGAGCATCCATGCAGGTCCGTGCAGAACAATAAAGATAGAAGCTACGTTGGTAGCTTTCATTTTTGCAAAGACTTCGATGAGTGTAGAAGGTCCGCCGGTACTTGCGGCAATAACAACACCTATAAAATCAGGAGATAATATCTTATCCGGACGAATTTTCAACGAGTTATAATTCTGATTAGCCGGGGGTCTCATTAAAACATGAGCCAGTCTGTCCTTTACCTCATCGATATGATATGGTTTTGTAAGATAATCATCTGCTCCGGCCTCGATAGCTTTTTTCTTTGCTTCTTTAGAATCGAGCGCGGTAATAACCATAATAAGTGGCAGAGGTTTTACTGTACGGCGTATTTGTTTTATAAGCTCAATACCGTCAAGCTTAGGCATCATCCAGTCTGTAATGACAGCATCAAATCTTTCCCGTCTGATTAATTCGATGGCTTCTTCGCCATTATATGCATGACTAACATGGTAGCCTTCCTGCTTTAATACCTTTATCAATAAAAGGCGGTTTGAAACGTTGTCTTCTACTACAAGGATTTTAATTATTTCTGTTGAATTCATGTTACAGTTTATTTCGATACTATTTTACAAAAAACATGACAATATGCTACAGAAAAATCTTACTTCAAAATTTTTTTTATTATAAAATATTACACTTGTGTCATTACCCTGAGTTCTGAAGGGCGAAATAAAAGTTCCGGGGCTTAACCTGACATTAATAACAGCCTCCGTCTTTTTCATTAAAAATATTTTTTATTCCAACAATTGGGAATATAAGATTTACTGGTTTTCTATATTTGGCGGAAAAGTATTAAAAGCGCGTTAATTTGCTATTAAAATTCCTATGAAGCAGCGCGTAAAAAAGGCACGTATGTTGCATTTGATAGAGGCTATTAATAAAGAAGGGTATAAAAATGTGTCAGAATGAAGAATTGAAAGCAAAAGTTCAGAATGCTTTTAAGGAATGGGATGAAAAGCTTTACACGAAATCTATAAACAAATTTCCCGAAAGACAGAAAACATTTACTACGGCTTCGTTTTCGCCGGTTAAACCGATATATACTCCTCTGGATATAAATCAGGAAGATTATAATGAGAGGCAGGGTTTCCCGGGAGTTTATCCTTATACCCGCGGAGTTCAGCCTTCGATGTACCGTGGTAAATTCTGGACAATGAGACAATATGCCGGTTTCGGTACAGCAAAGGAATCAAACGAACGCTACAGGTATCTTCTTGCTCAGGGACAGTCCGGTCTCTCCGTTGCATTCGACCTTCCAACTCAGATTGGCTATGACAGCGATGATCCAATGGCTTCCGGCGAGGTTGGTAAAGTAGGCGTTGCAATTGACACTCTTGCCGATATGGAAATATTATTTGATCAGATTCCGCTTGATAAAGTTTCTACATCAATGACAATTAACGCGCCTGCTTCGGTGTTGCTTGCAATGTACATCGCGGTAGCGGAAAAGCAGGGCATAACCCGCGATAAGATTAGCGGAACTATTCAGAATGACATACTTAAAGAATATATCGCCCGCGGAACATATATCTTTCCGCCAAAGCCTTCAATGAGACTAATTACAAATATCTTTGAATTCTGTGCAAAGGAAGTTCCTAAGTGGAATACTATTTCAATTTCAGGCTATCACATCAGGGAAGCAGGGTCAACAGCAGCTCAGGAAGTGGGTTTTACGCTCTCCGATGGTATTGCTTATGCAGACGCCACTATCAGGGCAGGGCTTGACGTAGATCGGTTCGCTGGTCAGTTGTCTTTCTTTTTCAATGCCCATAACGATCTGTTTGAAGAAGTAGCCAAGTACCGTGCGGCAAGAAGACTCTGGGCTAAAATAATGAAAGAGAGATTCGGAGCTAAGAAGGAAAAATCAATGATGATGCGCTTTCATACTCAGACCGCAGGTTCTACGCTCGCAGCTCAGCAGGTAAATAATAATATCGTAAGAGTTACTATTCAGACGCTTGCCGCCGTACTTGGCGGAACGCAGAGCCTCCATACCAATTCCCGCGATGAAGCCCTTGCTCTCCCAACGCAGGAATCGGTTATGATTGCTTTGCGTACTCAGCAGATTGTTGCTCACGAAAGTGGCGTTACTAATACTATCGATCCGCTTGCGGGTTCATACTATGTCGAAGCTTTAACTGACCAGATTGAAAAGGAAGCCGAAGAGTATATTAATAAGATAGATGCAATGGGCGGAATGATTGAAGCTATAGAAGAAGGATATGTTCAGAGCGAAATCCAGAGAGCATCTTATCAGTTCACAAAGGAAATGGAAAAGAACGAGCGCATCATTGTCGGTGTTAATAAATATCAGATAGAAGAAGGAGAGCCTGCGGGACTTCTTAAGATTGATATGAAGGTTCAGGATGAACAGATTAAGTTCTTAAATCAGGTTCGTACCGGAAGAAATAATTCCGAAATAGAGCTGCAACTGGCGGTATTAAAGACAGTGGCGGAAGGTGATGATAATCTTATGCCTTACATACTTGATGCCGTAAGATCATACGCCAGTATTGGCGAAATATGTAATACTTTGCGTGCTGTATTCGGCGAGTATAAGGAAAATGTTTTTATTTAATCATATTAAACCGGAGTTTTAATGACACCATCGCATATAGAGCATATCGGCATCGCAGTTAAGAACCTTGAGGCTTCTGTGAAATATTATGAAGATATTCTCGGACTTAAATGCTATGCAGTTGAAGAAGTAACCGATCAGAAAGTCAGGACAGCCTTTTTTATGGCAGGCCAGACAAAGATTGAACTTCTTGAATCAACCTCGGAAGAAGGTCCGATTGCAAAATTTATCGGGAAGAAAGGCGAAGGTATTCATCACATTGCTTTTGCGGTTACGGATATTGAGAACGCACTTAGCGAAGTCGAATCAAAAGGCATTCAGCTTATCGATAAGGCTCCGCGTAAAGGGGCTGAAGGACTTAGTATCGCCTTTCTGCATCCAAAGTCAACCAGCGGAGTTCTTACTGAATTATGCGAGAAGAAAGCATAAGCGGATAGAAAGTTATAGAGATATTATTTTATTGTATCAGCTCCGTAATGAACAGGCACACTTCAATGCTGTCAGGTTAACACCATATTGCGCCCTTGCAGGGCTTATGGATTTTTATTCTGTTTTGTTCGATGGGCTGTTGCCCATCGCTGATATATTTCGCCCTTTCAGGGCTAATTCAGCCCTGAAAGGGCGAAATATAATAGCACAGGGCAATCGCCCTGTGAAAAATGGATACCCCTACACAACCTAAAGCCCCACAGGGGCGTAATAAAAGCAATAAATGTTTTGAACCTTAACCTGACAGCATTGAGGCACACTTTCTCCATGCCGGCGGGAAAATCCAGCCAAAATAAGCTCCCGAATGAACAAATATAATATCCGCAGGAGTGTAAGGCGCAGGCATCAAAATAAAAAAGAATCATCCGATGATATATTTAAGAAATTATATTATCTTTGCCGCTTCTTAAAATTCTTTCTCGTTTTAGGTCTGTTGTTAACAAAATGAAGAAAGTAGTGAAACAGACAACAATTACATTATAACCCAATACAAGGTAACAGCGCAGTGTATATCAGCGATAAAACAAAAACAGAAAATCCGCGGAAGCCGGCTAGTCTGGAAAATCTTAGCGAACAAAAACTCAATAGTTTATTCTCGGCAAAAAAACTTGGTTCCTTTGTAGAAGACGGAAAGACATTTTTCAGGTTATTCGCGCCCAACGCGCATGAGGTTACACTTGTAACTTTTAAGAACCCGGAAGATACCGTATGCGGAACCTGTCAGATGAGGTCAGATAAGGACGGAATCTGGGAAGCGACCATTAATGGCGAGTTTTACGGCTTATATTATGGATTTAAGGTAACCAATGACAGCTCTGCGAGTCATAATGACATTATTTGTCTGGATCCATATTCAAAAGCTGTGGCTTCATTCAATACATACATGGGCGCAAGGCTCTCGATTGTTATAAAAGATGATTATAACTGGCAGGGAGATACCTGGATTCAGCGGGATTGGCGCGATATAATTATTTATGAAATGCATATACGCGACCTCACGGCTCATGCAAGTTCAGGCTCTGATAATCCCGGAACGTATAAGGCACTGACTGATGACACAATCAAAGGCGGAATAAATTATATTAAGTCGCTCGGAGTTAATACAGTAGAACTTTTACCTTCACAGGAATTTGCCAGTATTGAGGTTCCTTATCAGAATGAATTTGAGGGGATAAGGAATACCTGGAACCCGTACGAGAGAAACCATTGGGGATATATGACGAAATCCTTCTTTGCGCCGAACGCTTATTATTCTGAAACTGAATTAAAATGGAATACATGGAGCGGTAAAGACGGGCATCAGGTAAATGAATTTAAGGATATGGTTAAGGCTTTCCATAAGGCAGGTATTGCGGTTGTTATGGATGTGGTTTACAATCATATTTCAGAATATGAATTGGGTAGCCTGAAGAGTATTGACTCAAAGTACTACTTTCGTTTCGACAGTAATGGAGATTACAGGAAGGACAGTGGCTGTGGCAACGATTTCAAGACAGAACGGCTTATGTCGCACCGGATGATTATTGACAGCATCCTTTACTGGATGAAGGAATATCACATTGACGGCTTCAGATTTGATTTGGGCAAGCTTCTCGACTGGGAGACAGTCGAAGAAATTCTTTATGAAGCAAAGAAATTAAACCCGAATGTTTTTATTGTCTGCGAGCCATGGAGTGCAGGCGGCGATTATGATCCATCTGGCTTTTCATGGCGCGGGTGGGCAAGCTGGAATGACCAGATTAGAAATGGCATAAAAGGGGAGAACCCTTTCTACGGGCACGGCTGGATTTTTGGCAGATGGTACGGCAATAATAATATCGGCAGGATTAAAAGCTATGTTAACGGTACCCTGACTAAGGATTATTACGGTTTTTTTCAGCGTAAGGAACACTCGCTTAACTATCTTGAAGCGCACGATGGTTATACGCTCGGCGATTTTATAAGAATCGGCTCCGGCGAAGTAAATGCAGAGCAGATTATCTATGATACGGACAAAAATGCAGAACTTACTCCTCTCCAGTTAAAATTGAATAAGCTCTCGGCTGCCTTTCTGATGACTTCGCAGGGTGTAACAATGATATCCGAAGGACAGGAATTTGCCCGTAGCAAAGTGATCCCTTTGAATGTCAGCGCCGAAGACAATCGCCGTGGCAGAATAGACCGTGATTCCTATAATAAAGATAACGAGACTAATTATCTGAATTTCAAACATGCCGATATTAACAGGGAACTGGTTGATTATTATCGCGGACTGATTGAGCTGAGAAAAAAGTATGCTGCCTTCAGACGTGCTAATTATGAGGATATTAGTTTCATTGAACTGAATGATAATGAGTTTGCCCTCGGCTACAATCTTAAATATGAGGATGATGAGTTTATGGTTCTCTTTAATGCCGCTAATGAGACTGATGCAAAGTTTACGTTGCCTGCCGGGAACTGGCAGATATTTGTAAATCCTGATAAATCGGGGAGCATTTCTTTAGGTGAAGCCCAAAATAGCCTGACGCTTTCCCCAAAGACCTGTTATGTAGTTAAAAAGTCTAAATAATTTAATTAAATTCAGGCGCCTTGTATAACACAATGGCGCTTTGATTATAATGGCTGGTGAAATTATTGCTCACCGGCATCAATATCAAATAAATACAGTCATCGAAGCAGTATAAACTTCTTTATACAAATGTAATTCCCGGCTTGTAATTTATAAAAATAAACTCCGCTTTGGAGTGGCACCGAACCGGACTTTGACAGGTCTATATTAACCGAATAACTGCCGGCGTGCTCGGTACAGTCTTTTATCTTTATAATTATTTCTCCCAGCAGATTATATATCGTCAGGCTTACCCGCATCTCTTCCGGGATTGAATACTTTATAACAGTTGAAGAGTTAAAAGGATTAGGATAATTCTGTTCCATTGAAAATCCTTTCCCATGATGCAGTTTTATTTCAATTTCATCTGAGTATTCATTTACTTTGCCATCGTTGTCAATTTGTTTCAATCGGTAGAAACTGCCTGTAACTGACTGGTCGGGAATATCAGTAAACCAGTATTCTCTATTCTTATTGCTGTTTCCGCTTCCTTTAACGAAACCGATATAATTCCAATTCCCCCCGACAGATTTTCTTTCTATTTCCCAGCCATAGTTATTAATCTCTGTGGCTGTCTGCCATGTTAAAAGAATTTTCTCTTTCTCATATTTGCCGGAAAAGCAAACCAGTTCGACCGGCAGAAGAGCATCTCCGATATTTTTAAGCGTAAAACCAAATATACTATTCGAGCCTTCCCAGTATGCGGTATTTTTTATAAAACTTCTGGTGGCTGAAGCATCGCCGCTTATACTGCCGATAAATCTGTAATTGTCTTTTGTGCCAAGCGGGATATCACTTATTGTCTGAGGAGCGTAGGATGTGTTTGTTGTAATTGCTCCGGTAGTAATCCAGCCGGACGTTCCAAAATTAACAGCTGAAATAAATAAAGGACTGGCAGATGTACCGGTATAAGCGATTAACTGATCTCCAGCCGTAGAAAGCAACGGTCCGGTTGTGTAGTTAAATTTCAGTATTCTGTCAGCTGTATCAGTATCGTCCTGATTTGTTCCGCGTTCAAAGCGGACAAATGTACCTCCGGGAACGTCTTTAAGGCAGGTATACTTTGCCTGACTTAAATCCAGTGTACCTTCAGATGAGGAGAGCACGCCATTAGACTGTAACCCGTTATCAGTAATTTTCAATGTGGTCAGGTTTAATCTTTTCAGTGTGATAAACTCAAATATGTCCGGGTCTGTTGAGCCTGTCTGAGTAAAAATCAAATCACCCGGCAGCGGGTAACCAACCAGCGGAGTTGAATCAGAAATTGAAAAAAGCGGGCTTGTTTTGAATGCGCTCGGATAAGATGCATCGCTTAACTTAAGCTGACAGGTATTTGAACTGACATCCGCTGTTTTCCATGAATATTTTACCGTGGATGCCGGAATATCAGACGCGATATTTTTCCATAACAATCCGTTGTTTGTTGAATAGTCGAGCCTGAGCAGAGTACTTCCGTTTGAGCTAAAGCAAATTTCCCTATAACTGTTTGCCTGCCAGATCTCGCCAGGCAATGGAGCAGTAAAAGCAAATGAATAGTTTTTATCAGTTACGAATACATTACAGGCTGGAACAGTAATATTAGTTGCAGCAATTTTTGAATCGCTACCGTCATAGTTCCGGCTGTCGGGAGATGTTATAAGAGTAAATGAATTGTTGCCCGAAGAGGGGAAAGCGTCAGAAGCATCTCCGTCATTTTTACCCTTTTCAAGTTCCCACTTGTTGTCAGCCTGAATGAGTGATACTTTATAATGCCCTGAAGTAGTATGACCGGGATACCACTCTTTATCATTCCCCGTTTTATCTTCATCGATATGGTAAATAAGCATTCCGCTTCCCGGGATGTACTGATCAAAACCTGTCTTCGCGCGGTTTTCTGCCAGGAAGTATTCGGACACCGAAGAATTCCCATCCTTTGAAAGTTTTATTATTGAACCAGTCTGCTCCACCGGATTAATTGTATAATTGCCCGCATTATCTTTCATTACCGTAACCTGAGCAAATCCCATCTGAATCCTGCTCCACGCATCGGGATGCGCCGGACTGTCGCCCCCGACATCTGTATTACCATTCCAGCTTCCGCCAGCCATTAATGACCAGTAACCAAGCCCGGATGAGGAATAATCTGTATCATATAAGTCGGGAAGTCCAAATGCTGAATGCCCAAGTTCATGCGCGAAAACTCCGATTGTCATGTCGCCCGTACTGTCAGCATAATATTCAGGTTGCATTGAATAGCGGTAAACAGAAACGCCATCGCAGTTTTTTCTGTTTTTCAGAGACCAGGCATGTGACCAGATGTCCTTATCATCGCCGGTAAACTCAGCTCCTTTACCGCTGTGAATTACCATTAGAGCATCGACTTCGCCGTTATGGTCATTATCGTATCTGGAAAAATCAATGTATGGATCGGCAAGGTCGATTAAATCCTCAACGAGCTTCTGGCAGTTATTCGGGTAATAACCTGTGCCATTATCGCCGCCGCCAATATAATATGAATATGCCTGAGGTGCTCTTATCCAGCCGGTCGAAGCGGGAGAATTAAGCGTAACGATATCAATATTTCCATGACTTATTTCCTTGTAATAGTTTCGCAAAGTTGAACCGGTAGCCAAAAATAAAAGCGCATCAAAATATCCGGCGTTAATTATTTTCGGCTTATCGGAAAAATCAACGAGTAGCACAAGCAGATTCCATGAACCGGACGGCGGAGTTAATGCCCCAAACCGCCGTAATGAGTCCTGATTTCCCGACAGAAGCGAATCTGACCATGCGGAATCAATGCCGGATGCTTTATCTCCGGACTGTTTTAATAATATTGCCGGACGGGATAATTCGCCGCTTCTGTATCTCTTTATTAAATTTGGATGCGGCGGCATTTGCGGCAGCATCTCTGAAGTTAAATTCAACAGCACAATAGTTAACAGGAAAAGTAATCCCTGTGCTTTTAATTTCCGGACTGAAGTTCTCTGTTTCTCAGATTTCATAATTCCCTCCCAATAAGTTTTGCATTATATGATAAAAATCATTGTTGTCCGATAAGGATGTTTATTATAAACTAAACTATAAAATTATAAATGCAAAGGGCGGGATGCTTTTTTTATAAAATGGGGAAGAATTTTTATTTTATTGAAAAGCGGAGATGAAAATAAGAGATGCACGTCCATGTATTTCTACAATACTGGCGGAGGTATGGGATGAGAGAAAATAAAGCGGGGTTTCAGGCAAAACGAAGAATATTTCCGCATGAGCAGGGCGTGTATCCGTAAGTGTAGTGCATATATCCGGAGATTGTAAAAGGAAGAAATCAAAAGTCAGAGATATTTAGAAATCCTGCGTTATCATATAAATCAAAAGAATCACACAAATTCATAGTTCTGATGAATTTTGCGTAACATGAGTTAATCTTACCCGTTTCAGAAAAAATGAGTAAGATTATGATTAAGAACAGATTATAATCGTTCTATTATGGGCGGGGAAATTTGCTACGCTACCGGAATCGTAAAATAAAAAGCAGTTCCCTTTCCCTTTTCGCTTTTCACCCAAATTCTGCCGCCGTGCTTTTCTACAAATTCTTTGCAAAGAAGCAGCCCTAAGCCTGTGCTTGGTTCGCCATCGGTGCCTTTACGTCCTGTTTTTTCATCTGTCTTAAATAACTTTTGAGATAAAGCTTCCGATATCCCGATACCGCTATCGATTACTGATATTTCTATCATGTCATTTTCTGTTTTTTTTGCCTTAACTATTACGTTGCCTCCCTTTTTTGTAAACTTTACTGCATTTGACAAAAGATTACGCAAAACAGAATTAAGCATAGCCTCATCTGCAAAAACAGTCTGGTCCGGGTCAGCTTCATGAATTATTTCAATTCCTTTCTGTTCTCCGCGTTTAATCATTAAATTAATATTTTCAGAAACTATATCCGATAAAACTATTTCTGTTGGATTAAAGCTTATCGCGCCCTGCTGCATACGCGCCCATTCCAGTAAATTATTTAACAGCGCAAAAAGATTTTTTGAAGTAATATGCATCTCGTGGCCTATCTCGGACAGGTCATCCTGAGAGAAACTGTTAATATCTTCAGCCATCGATTCTGTTAGTCCCATGAATCCCTGAAACGGGCTTTTCAAATCATGTGCAATGATAGAGAAAAGTTTGTCCTTCTCTGAATTTATTTTTTCCAGCTCCTCTTTAGTCTCAGTTAGTTCTTTCACCAGCGCGTGTTCCTGAAGCAGATTCTCTTCAATATGCATCTTCGATATTTGCAGTTCTTCATTGAGTCCGAGAAGCTCAAGTTCAGATATTTTTCGCCTGGTGATATCAACAGAATATCCGGTTGTGCCAATTACTATTCCCTGATTATCAATAACAGGAGATTTAAAAGTCTCGAACCATTTAACCCTGCCTTCTTTATCTGAAATTTGTTCTTCAGCAATGATTGTGTTTCTTGTTTCCATAGCACACAGATCATCCGCGATATATTTATCCGCCAGTTCCCGCGACCATAAGTCGGAATCAGTTTTACCGACAATCGCTTCAGGGTTATCAAAGCCGAATGCGTCTGAAAATTTACTGTTTACCACGAGAACTCTGCCCTCCGGATCTTTCAGCCATATCATGCCCTGCTGGTTTTCGATAATAGCCGACAGATAAGACTCGCGCAGTTGCAAAGCTTCCTCAATCTGTCTGCGTTCGGTAATATCCTCTATAGCAAGAAGAATTATCTTTTCTTTACCTTCTATTTTACTTTTAATTTGCCGGGCGTTCAAAAGCATAATATGGTTACCAATTGCAGAAAAGTCATGCACCACTTCATAATTATCAAAAGTTGTTTTTTCGGGAAGAATTGTCTCCAGAAGTTCTCTGAGTTCAGGAATGTTCCACTGTTGGTTTCCTAAATCATATATTAACTTTCCAATTGTCTCTTCAGAACTTACCTTAAAGAACTTATAAAATGCCTGGCTGGGTTTTACTACCCTCAGGTCTTGGTCCAGAACAATTAAAGGTTCCCGCACAGTATTAATGATACTCTCGGCGAATTCGCCCGCTTCGTCTGCAATTATTTTTATCGCCACAAGTTCTTCACGTGTTTTTTCAAGTCCGGCTTCTATCTCTTTACGTTCGGTTATGTCATGATAATTCATCAGCACGCCGTTAATTACCGGATCATTTATAAGGTTGATACCCGTAATATGTACCGGTTTGTAACTTCCGTCTTTACATCTTAATTCGCACTCTGTTGCTGTTGCCGAGTTATCCTTTTTAAGGAGAGTAAAGAACTTTTCCTGAAGATGTTCCAGATTGTCCGGATGAATCAACGACCAGCCGTTTATGCCCAGAATATCCTGCATCTGCCATCCAAACCATTTTTCAATGTTGGGGCTGTTATATTTCACTATACCGTTTGTGTCAATTATGCAGATTACGTCTGAGATATTGGCAATCATGGAACTGTGTCTGGCTTCGCTTTCCTGCAAAGCTTCTTCCGTCTGTATGCGTTCGGTAATATCCTGCGCTATGACGAACATTACATCCCGGTCTTTCCATACAAACGAACCGCCAACGATCTCAACCGGGAATACCGTTCCGTCTTTTTTCTTATGATACCGGAGAGGAACGAATGCATCTTTCTGATCTCTTATCTGACTGATAAAAGAAATGCATGCCTGAGGGTCCTCAGTAATATCATAGATAGTTACTCCGGAAAGAAATTCTTCTTTACTGTAGCCGTACATTGAACAATGCGCCTCATTCACGTCAAGGAATGTGAATGTTTCTAAATCGAAAATACAGATGGCATAAATATCATTCTTAAATATTGCCCTGTATTTAGCTTCGCTTCTGCTTAAGTCCCGCGTTAATTCTCCTGCGAGTTTATTAATTTTGATATTCGTATTAATGAGCAACAGATAAAGAACAAATAGTAAGACGCTGATGCCTGTTCCGCCTGCCGCGATAAGCCATACACTACTATAATCTGAATCCGGCGCAAAGGAATCATACTGTGAAAAACGTAAATACCATAAATTGCCGTTGAAGGAGACATGCGTTTTCAGGGAGAAGGATGAGGAAGATGTTATATTCACATCCATTACTTTTTTGCTGTCATAAAGCAGAACATTCCGGCTGAATGAGGAATCGTCAAATATTTCCATGCGGATATGTTTTACTTTAACGAATTCAGAATTTTCTAAAATTTCTTTCATCAGAACATCCATCCGGTATGCAATAAAAACCCACCCCTGAATGGCACATCGGCGTTCTTCTACAGTTTTATTGGACATACCTTTCTTATAAACAGGGACATACATAAGAGCATCTGCCTGAATATCCTCATTTGCTTCCTGTATAAGTGTAACCTTTTCGGAAAGATACGCGGTATTATAATCTCCGGCTGTTTCCATAGCTTTTCTGCGTACCGGCTCGGAAAACATATCGTAACCAAGAGTGCGTAAGTTGTGGTCGGAGAAAGGCTCTACATACATAACCGGTGCGTATATTTCTCTTTTGCCCTCCGGTCTGACAGAATATTGCGGGAATCCTTCGCTTTGGATTTTTTTTTCATGGGTGGCCAGCTGATCCGGCGCAATTATTACCGCGTATCCGGTGCCATAAATTTCAGGCGAGTTTTTATCAATCATCTGACCTGTGGAAAAGTTTCGCCATTCGCTCCTGGTTACTTCATCGGAATTTTCAAAGAAAGCGGCCCAGCTACGGAGTAGCTGTGCATGTGTGCGCAACCTTACGGATATTTTATTCTGAAGTTCGCTACAGGCGAAATTAAACTCTTTCTTCGCATCTTTTTCAACGAAGCTTTTTACCGTAAGACCGGCTGCCAGAGTCAGAAGCAGACATCCGGCTAATAAAATCAAAGCCAGCCATATCCGCTTTCTTTCCGGTTGCCAGACAGATTTGTTTTTAAGAAATTTACTTATAAAATCAAAGAAAGAATCTGAGTGAATATTGTTAGAATCGCCGAATGACATACCAGCCTCTTGGTTTAGGAATTATAATATATCTTTAAAGTTTACCGGCCAGCCACAAGTCTAAATTTAAATAATGAAAAATAGTAATTCCCAGGATAATTTCCGAAGAAATAAATACTACGGGGTGTAAAAATTTAATTATTGTCCGGTTTCCCCGGTATATCGCGGGACTCCTGGAAAATGAGTAAGAATATGAAGATTATGAGTAATTTATCGTACACCCGCCTTCCTGCTAATGACAACAGTCCACTTCAACAGCCACTGGCTGAGCCTGAAACTTCGGACTTATAAAAGGTATCCCGAGATTTAACCCTCTGAGTATGAATATGAACGCAAGCATTATTGTAAAGAGAGGAATAAGGCGGTTAAGCTTTCTTCTTAGATTAAGATTAATATACTTTCCAAAAATTGTAGCAGCGAACATAAGCGGGAAAGTGCCGAGACCGAAGACAGCCATAAAAAGCATCCCGCTTACAGCATTCGAAGTTACTATTGCTCCGGCTACGGCTGTGTAAACGAGTCCGCATGGCAGAAATCCGTTTAATATTCCAATCAAAAGCATTGAGCCTTTGGAAGTTTTGCCGATAGTTTTTGCAAAAGATGATTTAACAATATTTGTGATTTTATTAAACATGGTAAGCCCGTTCAGTTTATTTCTCAGACTAAACGGAATTATAACAGAAAGGAGTATTAGTATTCCAAGGACAATGGAGATATCCCGCTGAAACCCGAACAGGGCAAAGCCGCCACCAAAAAATCCAAAGACAAGTCCAATGAGCGAATAGGAAATAATTCTGCCAAGGTTATAGAGTGCTCTTCCAAAATAAAAAGAAAGCCTGCTCTGTTCGCTGACCGGAAGGGCAATTGCAATAGGTCCGCACATTCCTGCGCAGTGAAGACTGCCTAAAAAACCAATTACAAAAGCGGGCAATAGTTCTGTCATATAAATACCAATTCCTTAAAGATAAAATTATTGAAGATGGATAAAATCCTCGTTATAATACTCCGTATCCTGAACTTTCCAGTTAAGCTGAATCTTCCAGAATCCCTTTTCGAATCGGGCAAGATTAATAATCATCCGGTTATCTGCATCAGGGCTGATGGGAAACTGCCGGTCTTTCTTTGCATTTGACGGGCGGAAGAATAGAACTTCACCTGTAATATTTTTACCGTCAATATTCTTAGGAAACCGCACAGTCAGGTCAGACTGCCCCTGAATGAACTTTATCTTTTCAGGCAGGTTTTCTGTTCGCTTAATAATATCTATTTTATTCTGGTAGCCAATCGCATTATCATAATACCCGGGAGTAACGAGATCGATATCGTGCATCATGAAAAAGCTGGCCATTGATAAAACAATAACGATAAATATTCCATAGAGTATGGCAATCTTATAACCCCAGTTAATTTTCATAGATGCTCAATTCTTTATTGTCCGGCTTTGCCTAAAAATGTAGTTTTAATTTCATCTATCTTTTTTCCGCCTGAATAAACTTCAACTATTACAGGCGTAACCATGCCACGTATATTTTTTCTGCGTAAAATGATAAGAAATTTTGATTCAGAAATTGTCTGTGCGGGATTAGTCAGAGGGCTGCCGGCAAATTTTATTTCGCCATCCGGGACTTTAAGCTTAAGTTGAAGCGGCATCGGATTAAATGTTTTATTGTGTATCCTGACATCGTACAGATTGCTGATCCTTTCCTCCGGCTGTTCCTGTGACAGAAGTCCTGGTGTGCGGAGTATGCTTATGTCCACCTGGGTTCTGTTCAGAGTCATAACAGTAAGAAGAGTTATCAGTATAACAAGTACAATCGAATAGCCGACAACTCTGGGAGTAAGCTTAAACCCCGTACGTTCCTCTATCCCGTTTGATGAAGCAAATCTTATAAGTCCTTGCGGGAGCTTAACTTTTTTCATTATAAAGTTGCATACATCAATGCAGGCTGTACAGTTAATGCATTCGAGCTGCGTGCCGTTTCTTATATCAATTCCGGTAGGACAAACCTCAACGCACTGACCGCAGTCAATACAATCCCCCATCCATGACTGATTTTCATGTTTCCTGATTCTGCCTCTCGGTTCACCTCTAAGATAGTCGTAAGCGATTACAATTGAAGTCTGGTCGAGCAGTACGCTTTGCAGTCTGCCATAAGGACAGACAAGAATACATGCCTGTTCCCTGAACCAGGAGAACACAATGTAAAAAATAAGCGAAAAGAGAGTAGTTGCAAAAAGCTCTGTAAGATGCATGGAAGGGGATTCGGTTATCACAGCAAATAATTTATCTGTGCCAATAACCCAGGCAAGAAAGGTATTTGCAATTATAAAAGATATGGCAAAGAAAATTAAATGCTTTGAAAACTTCTTAAT
This sequence comes from Ignavibacteria bacterium, assembly GCA_037140715.1. Classification (GTDB taxonomy): domain Bacteria; phylum Bacteroidota; class Ignavibacteria; order Ignavibacteriales; family SURF-24; genus JAUZPB01. The sequence continues at coordinate 7,136 of JBAXDX010000035.1, read as the reverse complement.
AAATTTTTCGGCTGTCCACGGGGCAACTTTAAGAGCACGCTGCTTTAAGGCATCGCCTTCAATAATATATTCAATTTTACGGAAAACCATCTCCATAAAGACAGTCTGAGGGCAGATCCATCCGCAAAATACCCGGCCATAAACAACTGTAAAAAGCACAATAAAAACAACGATGGAGAGTGTTGCGATAAGAAGTATAAAGAAATCATGCGGGCCGAACACGGAGCCGAACAAGATAAACTTACGCTCTAATATATTAAAAAGAAAAAATGGCTGCCCGTTCTGTCTGATGAAAGGTGTTCCAAAAAAGAACAGCAAAAGTATCGCACTAACTACTGCCCTGGCAGAATGAAACCTGCCTTTAGGCTTTTTCGGAAATATCCACTTCCTTTTTCCTTCTTTACTTACAATTCCAAGAGTATCCCGGAATTGTTCCTTATCCGCTTTGTTTTCTTCATTCATGATAATATTCTTTCAAATAACAATTTTTAAGTATCGGCAATTCATTCTGCTGTCAGAATCAAATACTTTTCTTCGTGCTGTCATCAACTGCAGATGGTGCTTCATTTTTTACTCCCTGAGGCGGTTTTGCATTTGGCGGATGAGTATCATGTAATGATATTACGAAACTTGCTACTTCCTGTATCTGTTTTGGACTTAACTGACTCTGCCATGAAATCATTCCCTTTGCGGGCCAGCCATACTTAACTGTCTTAAATATATTCGTAATACCGCCGCCATGAATCCAGTAATCATCAGTAAGATTTGGACCAATGAGACCTTCGCCCTGTCTGCCATGGCATACAGAACACCTAGTCAGGAATACCTGTCTGCCGTTTTGTATAGAACCGATATCTTTAAGTTCAGTTACATTAGATTCAGTTACAAGTCTGCCGCTTCTGAAGAGGATTTCTTTCTGAAGGTCGGCAACCTGAACTTCTTCTTCATACTCATCTATCATCAGCTTATTATTAGTAAAGACATGGAAGTTAAGCAGGTAAAATATTCCAATTATGATTGTGCCGTAAAGGAGGATATTAAACCATGGCGGAACCTTATTGTCAAGTTCAAATATACCATCGAAATTATCTTCAAGAAGAATACTGTTCTCCTTACCGATGGGTACTGCGTTGTCCAGCCTGCTTTTTATCATAGCCCGGACTTTCGCTCTTGCTTCCACGGCTTCGCTGGTTTTAGGACGCGTGGCATACACAATTATATACCAAAGGAATACAAGCGTTACTATGCCGAAAATAATCGAAGCAGTTTCAAGCCACTGCGACATACTGGCTCCGTTTATCGCAACCGTATCAACAGTCCACTGCGCAAACAATACAGATGAATTAATTAAAAGTAAAATAATAAATAACAGGACAGTTGTCCACCTGTTATTATAGTTCTTTCTCTTTATGGTAAAAGTAATCATATTCATATCCCGATGTTACTACTATCTTCGTTGTTTAATTCCAGAGGAAGCGCTTCCATTTTTTTTAGGTAATCTTTATCCACAGTTATGACTCTTAATATTATCATCACAAAAGCTAATAGAAATAATATGAGCGATATCAGCGGATAAATCCCGAGTCCTGTTAAATCCTTTAAATGTTCTGTAAACATATTGCTAATCTCCCTTTCTTATTTAGCTGGTACGTTTGCTTTAATATCTGTACCAAGTCTTTGCAGGTAAGCAATCAAAGCGATTATTTCCTTATTACTTTCGACAACTGCGCCTGACTGTAATAACCCGGTTGAAATTTGCTGAGCCTGTTTTGAAACATCGGCATTTGCAATATTTTCATATCCTTTTTCGTATGGCACGCCTATTTTTCTTAGTGCATTTATCTTTGCCGCTGTAACCGTTGTGTCGATATTCTGTGAATAGAGCCATGTATATGAGGGCATTATAGAACCTGGCGACATAGACGAAGGGTTCTGCATGTGATAATAATGCCAGATGTCGGAATACTTTCCGCCTTCGCGCTGGAGGTCCGGTCCAGTACGCTTTGAACCCCAGAGGAACGGATGATCGTAAACAGATTCGCCGGCTTTTGAATACTCTCCGTATCTTTCTGTTTCGCTTCTGAACGGGCGTATCATTTGTGAATGGCAGTTAAAGCAGCCTTCTCTCTGATAAATATCGCGCCCAAGCTGTTCAAGCGGCGTGTATGGTCTGACGCTTGCGATAGTCGGTATATTTGTCTTAATCAGGAATGTTGGAATAAATTCAATAAATCCGCCAATTAGTACAGCTACTGTTGTTGCAACTGTAAACTGAATCGGGCGGCTTTCCAGCCACTTATGACCTTTTTCATGATTCACCTCTTTTATAATCGCCGGAAATTCAACAGGTTCTTCAGCCTGGAAAGAACCAAGCTTCATCGTTTTAACAAGATTGAAAATCATAACGATTGTTCCGGTCAGGAATAATGAGCCACCGATTGAACGAATGATATACATCGGGATAATCTGCATTACAGTCTCAAGGAAGTTGGGATACTGGAGAACTCCGAGCGGAGTAAAGTGTTTCCACATAAGTGTCTGCACAATGCCCGACCAGTACATCGAAAGAGCGTAGAAGATAATGCCGAGCGAGCCAATCCAGAAATGGAAATTTGCCATCTTGTCTGAATAAAGCTTAGTGCGAAACATTTTCGGGATTAACCAGTAGAGAATGCCGAAAGTCATAAAGCCGTTCCAGCCGAGTGCGCCAATGTGTACATGTCCTATAATCCAGTCTGAGTAATGAAGCATAGCGTTTACATTCTTAAGGGCAAGCATTGGACCTTCAAATGTTGCCATACCGTAAGCCGTTACAGCTACAACTAAAAATTTTAATACAGGTTCTTCGCGGACTTTGTCCCACGCACCTCTTAATGTTAATAATCCGTTAAGCATACCGCCCCAGCTTGGAGCAATTAACATTATTGAGAAAACAGTTCCCAGAGACTGCGCCCAGTCCGGCAATGCAGTATAAAGTAAATGATGAGGACCAGCCCAGATGTAAATAAATATTAAAGCCCAAAAGTGAATTATAGAAAGCCTGTAGGAGTAAATCGGGCGGTTTGCCGCTTTGGGCAGAAAATAATACATAAGCCCCAGGTAAGGAGTTGTAAGAAAGAAAGCTACTGCGTTATGTCCGTACCACCACTGCACCAATGCGTCCTGAACGCCGGCATACATCGAATAGCTTTTGAATAATGTTACAGGTATTTCCATCGAATTTACGATATGAAGCACAGCAAATGTAACCCAGGTAGCAATATAAAACCAGATGGCAACGTACATGTGCTTCTCTCTGCGCTTTATGATTGTGCCAAACAGGTTAATACCGAATACAACCCAGATGAGTGTAATCAGAATATCTATCGGCCATTCAAATTCTGCGTATTCCTTGCTTGCAGTCATGCCTAGAACAAGAGTCAGAGCCGCGAGAACAATTATAAGTTGCCAGCCCCAGAAATGAATCTTGCCAAGCATATCGCTGAACATTCTTGCTTTGCACAAGCGTTGCAGGGAATAATAAATTCCCATAAAGATAGCATTCCCCACAAAGGCAAATATAACTACATTTGTATGTAACGGACGAAGCCTGCCGTATGATGTATATTGCAATCCAAGGTTCAACGCCGGGAAGTAAAGCTCAACGGCAATTATTACACCTGCCAGCATACCGACAACTGACCATATAAGCACAGCAATAGCAAAACGCTGTACGATAAGGTTATCGTAGCTGAATTTATCTGTTTTAACTTTATAGCCGGATTTCCCTGACTCCATTAGCACTCCTGCATTAATATTGATAGAAATTTAGTACTATGTTTTTCATAGTTTTTTTTCGCCGGTTTTCTTATTCTCCGTTCTGCCATCGTTTTCATCAAACAATATCCTGACCGAAGGTGTATATTTATCATCATACTGTCCGCTTTTAACAGCCCATATAAAAGCAACTAAGAATCCGCCTGCCACTATCAGACTGAAAAACATTAGAATAACGATAATCCACACTATAAAAGTCCTCTCCTGCGGGCAAAAAAATTAGTTGAGGCGGTTGTAAAAAGAACTACTGTAACTGAACTTAACGGCATAAGTATAGCCGCTATCAGCGGAGATAAGGCACCACTTATAGCATAACTTAATCCCGCTATATTATAAACCAGCGAAATAATAAAACTTATTTTTATTATTCCGATATTAAACTTCGAAAAATTAAGAAATTCCCCAAGCTTTGTAAACATCGAAGCATCAAGTATTGCATCGCAGGCCGGAGAAAAATTACCGATATCTTCCGAAATAGAAATCCCTACATCGCTTCTGGCAAGTGCACCCGCGTCATTTAATCCATCGCCTACCATAAGAACAACTTTGCCCTGCGACTGTTTTTGTTTGATAAACTCCAATTTATCTTCCGGCGACTGCCTGAAATATATATTGGTTTTATTACCAAAAAACTTCTTCAGGTTTGCCCTTTCCCCATCATTGTCGCCTGATAAGAGCGTAAGTTCGTAGTTCTTTACCGTAGCTATTACATCGTTAAGACCTTCGCGGTAATAATTATTTACCTGGTAATAACCTCTCGGTTTATTATCAATTGAAAGATAAACTGTTGTATGCTCGTTATCATAATTCAGGTGGTCAGGTTCACCGGGATGTGTAATAAATGATTTTGAACCAAGCCTGATCCGTTTTCCATCTATTAAACTATCCAGACCGTTGCCCCTGAGTTCAGAAAACTTATCGGTTTCGAAAAAACTGTCCGAGGTAATCGTAGAACTAATCTGATGACTAAGCGGGTGCGTTGAATTTCTTACGATAGATTTAACAAGTTTTTCTTCTTCAGGGGACAGACTTTCACCTATAAAATTTATAATAGATTTGTCCTGTTTTGTTAATGTACCGGTTTTGTCAAATGCTATTAAATTTATTTTAGAGAGTTTCTCAATTATCGATGCGTTCTTCAGATAAAATTTATTTCGTCCAAATATCCTCATTGTATTGCCAAAAGTAAAAGACGGGGACAATGCAAGTGCGCAGGGACAGGCAACGATAAGCGTTGCTGTAAAAACGTTAAATGCACTTGAAATGCTAATACTCTGCCAGTAAAGACTTGCAGCAGTAGCAATAAACAGAATGGAAGCCGTAAAAAGTGTACTTATAAAATTGCTTATGCCGACCATTTTGTTTTCATTCTGTTTCGTTAAGTCCTGGTTCCAGAGCTGAGTCAGATAACTCTGCGAGGTCTCTTTAATTACCTCAAGCACAATGGCTGTTCCCATCTGTCTGCCACCTGCATATATCATATCGCCGGTAACCTTTTCAACCGGTGTGGATTCGCCTGTAACAAAACTGTAATCAATGAAGCCTCTGCCCTTAATAAGTACCGAATCGGCAGGAATCAGTTCCAGATTCCTGATCATTATTCTTTCGCCCGCTTTAATCTTCGAAGCGGGAACTGCGGTTTCGTGTCCGTCTTTTATTACAGTTGTTGATATCGGGAAATATGATTTATAATTCCGCTCAAAGTTAAGTGTTTCAAAAGTCTTATTCTGAAAAAGTTTTCCAAGCAGAAGAAAAAATATTAAACCTGAAAGCGAATCCATATAACCCGGAGATGTATGATTAATCAATTCAAAAAGACTGCGAAAAAACAGAGCTAAAATTCCAAGCGTCAGCGGAACATCAATATTAATAATTCTCCGCCTGAAAGCTTTCCAGGCTGAAATGTAATAATCAGAAGCGCAGTAGAAGAATACCGGAAGCGATAAAACAATAATAATCGTGCTAAATATCTGCTGTAAGAAAGGGTCAACCTTGTTCACAATAGAAAGATATTCAGTGAAACTTAAAAGCATTATATTGCCAAAGGCGAAACCGGAGACTCCAATTTTATAGTAGAGACTTTTTGACGTTACCTTTGTATTTTCAAAATTGTCCATATCGCCAGGATTAATATCAGGTGAATAGCCGATAGAATCAAGCAGTTCAACAATTTCCCGCAAACTTGTTTCGTCTTCGGAATACCTGACAGTAAGCTTTTTCTCAAGAAAATTTACACAGGACTGGATAATGCCGGTATTAAACTTAAAGAGATTTTCAAGAAGCCAGATACAACTGCTGCAGTACATTTGCGGAATAGAGAATGTAACGGTAGTAACTTTATCATTAGTAAAGTTTATTAGTTTAGACTTTATATCGGGGTCATCGAGGTATTCATATTTTTTCTGAAATTCAGCGCTTTTAACCGCAATGCCGGGAGTCTTATTTATGTCATAATACTGACAGAGATTATTCTGGCTAAGGATTTCATAGACAGTTTTGCAACCGGGGCAACAGAATATTTTTTCTCCGACAGATATGCTGTTATCCTGGCAATGGTCGCCGCAGTGATAACATGCAGTCAATAGATCTGTTTCGGGTGATTTGTTTTCGGTCATAAGTTTGAGAGGTTTTGTGTCCAATAATGATTTTATAGTTTAAGAATTAATTCGTAGTCCAACAATAATGATTTTTCTATATAAGTTCAATTGATTAATCCTTTAAATAATTTTGTAATCTGTTGCTGACCGTTATAAATTTAACTTTCTATCCCAATTGCATTCCCGTTTCCTTTGCTTTCCAGTCAATTGGGCAGGTGCAATGCTGTCAGGTTAATGCCCAAAATTTTTATTACATCCCGTTTTCATCGTACAGGCATCAGCCTGATGGAAAAACGCTGATGTTGCTTTTTTCCCATGGCGTGTTCCGAACCGATATTTATCAGTTCGGAACCCAAAAATATCAGTTCCGGACTGATGATAACTTCGGGGATAGAGAATAGGATAAGTTCTAAATTATAAAAAACCCCGCTTTGGCAGAACAGCGGGGTTTTTATAATATGTGCTGAATGAAAGTTATCAGGGAGCCGGATCTGGTGCAGGTGCCGGTTCGGTATTTTTTGGACCGCGCGGGAAGAATTCCTTAAGTTCCGCGGCTACCTGGTCAAGACCGGGAACGGTAAGCGCCGATAGTTGCAAATTTTATAGTAAAATATTGCTTGTCTTGTTAGAGGGACGATATGCTCCTCTATGCAGGATATTGATAGCTACGTTATAATCCGCATCTATCAACATCCCGCAACTACATTCATAAAGTTCACCCTT